>CAZFMJ010000067.1:0-16507 GCA_964520045.1 uncultured Elusimicrobiales bacterium
TCCTAGCCTTAAACCACGCGCTTGTTAATGCGCAATCCCCCGCAAAATCATTCTGAACTTCACGGTAACATCCTACACCAAGCTGCTCAACCTTCAGGCTTATCGTGCTCACTGTCAAATCATCGCTGCTTATTCCGCTTAATGTTATCAACGTGCTGCTGTTCTGGCCGTTATACGGAACGCTTATCGTCGCCGTAGGACGCACAGAGTCATAAGTAAAATTAAAATCTTGTATGCGCTCATGCAGCACAAAATCCCGGCTCCTTATCCGCAGACGATAGTTTTGACCGCTTACCATGTACTGATTACCAGGACGCGCCCAGCTCCATGTGTCATAACTGCCGCCGCGCGTATAACCGTTCGTGCTCGTATACACAGCGCTCCCGCTGTCAAATCCGTTAACACCGTTCCACCAGCCGCCTGACCCGGCATTCGAAGATATCGCTATGTCTATGCTGCTTATGCCTGCGGGACTGTCATACGCAGTTCCGCTTACATTATCTTGGCTTATGTTCATATATCCGCCGGCAGCCGGAACGGTTATAGCCGCAGTTGCAGATAAAAAGTCAAAGGTAAATGTCACAGAATCGACGCTAAAATCAAAATCTGTTTCCTGATTATTGGCGTAGTCCCTAGCTTTGACAGAAACTAAATATCGGACATTATCTTCCCATTGCGGAACGACTTGCCCTGTATTCGGAATCTCCCATGTGCCGGCCGTTGGAGTAGACGCCGTCATCCATGTATTTTCGCTGTCCGCCCAATCATTTCCCGTCCAATACGATGTCGGAGGAGTAAGACGCTGAAGTTTTACTTCAACCAGCGCGGCCCCGGAATTAAAACTGTACAGGGAATTGGGAAGATCCGACATGGTTCCGCCGATAACCGACAATGAACTGTTCGTGGAGAAATGAACCGGCGCAAGGACCCTGCTGGTAGGCGAAGAATAGTCTATCATAAACGATCTGGTAGCATAATCGACCTCATAATTCAGCGCATAATCTCTTGCTTCCGATTGTATTTCAAAACTATAGCCGTCCCCGCTGTTTGCGCCGGTAAATGCCGTGCCGGGGATTGTCTTTATCCATTTATCCACTGTCCCCTGATTATAATTCTCCCATGTCCAATAAGTGATATTGCTTTCCCATGTATCCGTGGCCCATCTGTAATATGAGGTTCCTCCAATCAAATCCTTCCGCAATATTCTTACCCTGATATTGTTTAAATCGGATGCAAAGCTGCCTCCTGTATCCGCTGCGGTTCCCGCGATCTGGGTTATCGGATAGTTTAATTTTGCGGAATCAAGAGGCGCCGTGGTTTTTGAAACAGGTTTAAATTTATCCATTGTGAAGGTGCTGCTGCTGCAGGAAGCATTAGGCGCAACTCCATCAGGCCAATTTTTATTTCCGGAGTTGTCTTTTGCCCGCGTATAAACCACCAAATCCTGAGCCACGGGCCAACCATCAAAATAACCGGAAAGCTGGGAATTTACATATTCCCACGAATTGCCTGAAACCGAGGCGGTGCTCCAATGTTTTGTGTAGTCAAAAGTTGCGCTGTCAAAATTTCCCATATTGCTGTTCCAGTACTGGCTGTCAGAAAGCCGCTGAACCGAGACCTCAATGCCGTCGGGCGATTTCATGCCCGAAATATCTTCTTTCAACGTGCCGGAAATACCGCCCAGACTTATATATGACTGGCCGTAAACAGGATACGTAACCGTCGCCGTAGGCGCGTATATGTCGTATATAAAACGAACAGAATTAGACGAACCGACCACTATTGTTTCCAGATTCATGGACTGGTCGCGCGCTCTTACATGGACATAATACGTTGTATTATTTGAAAGCCCTGCCGCGGGAGGCCATGTATCCGACGTGCTTGTAGGATACTGCCAGCTTACCTTATTTTTTATGGCGCCCAAATCCGAATCGTCAAAAGTTTCCGTCGCGGTTATACTGTTTATCGGCCTCCAATTGCTGTTTGAATCAAATGTAGCGCCGTTATATGTATCCCCTCCCTCCTTTTCTATCTGTATTTCCAATCCCTTTATACCTGACCTTGCTTCTATTGAAGGATTTGCGATCCAGTCGGCTGCAGTTCCGGAAATGAGGCTTACCTGCCCCGGCGAATGGAATAACGAATATGGATTGAGTATTGTCGTGGAAGGTTTGTTTATATCGTAAATCAGGTACCGTGAAGACGCAGTTGTGGGATTATCGGCATTGTCATTGCCCCGCGCCTCCACTTTTATTTTTTTATTGCCGGGCCATGCTGATTTCGAATAAGTCCATGTATCCACATTGGCGGCGGCTATCCATGTTGAGTCTACCACATCCCAAATAATGCCGTTCCATTTCGGTTTTATGGCTCCGGACTCCGAAATATTGGTTATCTGTATCTCCACAGGCTGTTTAACTCCTGCGGGGGAATCAGAGGCCGTTCCTTTGATTTCGCTCAAGGGCCTGTTTGACTCGCCGTAAAACGCATAAACGCCTGTCATCGGCGTTGAAACAGCTATCAATGGCCCTATGAAATCAGCCGTTATCTGCGCTGTGCCCGCCGTCTCAAGATTACCTGCGAGATCAAGTCCGTATACGCTTATTTTGTAAACATGGGCATTTGTCGCTATATGCGGCGGGTCATATCCCGAAGGCGGATATGTCCATATCTCGGTTGAAGCAGAGGCGGTAAACTCCGCCGGCAATTCAGTGACTGTCGTGGAACTCCAGCCCGCCGCGGTGGCGCCGTATCCTGTCCAAAAATATGTATCTCCCCCGTACTCGTGAAAGATCTTAAGCCGCAAACCGTTTTGGGCCTGAGTTCTAAGCCCGGACCGTCCGCCGTAAGATGTCCCCGTTATCTGCGGTAAATTCACAATAAAACTTCCCGGCGACGGGATTGTCACAGTGGAAACAGGCGGCGATCCGTCTACAATAAACTGTTGGACGAAATTCCCCGCGCCGAAATCAGATTCCGTGTTGGATTCTATTATTGAAGGATCGCCGGCTTGTGTTGGTTTATCTCTTGCTCTTACTTTGAGATAGTATGCCTTATCGGAAAGCCAGTCATTGTAGTTAAATCCGTATTTCCACGAAGCGCTTGAGACATAAAACGTATTCAGCGTAGGCTTCCAGTCTTCGCCTTCGGCAAAAACTCCTCCTCTCCAGTAGTAACTAGTTTCGCCCTGAACATACCAAAGCAATATTTCTATTCCGTCTGTCCCTGAATTTTTTATGCCTGATGCCGTTGCGGAAGGCAAATCCTGCGAAGTTCCGGTTATCGCATCGGCGCCGGATAAAACAGTAGGTTTATAATAACGCACGCTCAGCGACGGCTGTGTTATGGTGCTAGCGGGAGATGATTTATCGATACTGAACGTTATGGAAGAAATATTCCCGGTGAAAACATCCTGCAGGTTATCGGCAAAATCTTTAGTCCGCGTAACAAGAACATATTTATGCCCTGTTACGAGTTTTGGATTTAGCTGGGGATGTGTATAGCTCCAGCTGTCTGTTCCTGATACTACGTTAAACGAAGATGTCCATGAATCAAATCCCCCTGTGCCGTTCTGCCAGAATTTAAGCGAAAGCGGATCCAAATTCTGCAAAGAGAATTCCACATATCTTAAACCGGCATAATATGGACCGCTGGCGCCTTCAGGGTCAACAGCAGTTCCTGACAATTGCGTTAAATCCTTCAGAATCTGATTTGTTTGCGGCGCTGAAATTCCTGCGGTAGGAGAAGATTTATCCATATAAAACGCATAATCATAATCAGTATATCTCTGCGACTCGTCTGTTATTCTGACTTTAAGCTCATATTTTTTGCCGTCTTCCCACTGGGGAAGGGGCCCTGATAAAGTCCATTCCTCATTGTTTGTATTAAAAGGCGGAGCTTTGGCTGAAACCACCATGAATGTTGAAGAATATGTATTAAACCAGCCTGTTCCATCCCATTTCCATACTTCTCCTGCTGTGGAAATCTGGACTTCAACTTTATTTATAAGGCCAAGCCCTGTGTCTAAAGCTGTTCCTTCAATTAAAGGCAGAGAACTCACATAACCACCGCTTACAGGAGTCTTGATAACGCCTGTAGGATTATTTTTGTCGATATAGAACTGCCTTGTGTCAAATGCGGGAGGGTTATCTTCTAAAACTGCGTCTATAGCGGCTCTTATTTCTACTTTAAATTTATTTGTGTCCGACGGCCATATTGAGCCTGTAGTTTTACTCCAATTTGTGCCGCCGGTAATACTGTCCACCCCTATCCAGCCGCATGTTGACTGGCCTAAAACATAGGTGGTATCCGTGCATCCGGCAAGATATGTGCTTGTGGATTCCCAAACGTTGCCTGTCAACGCCCCCGTCCAAACCAGATGCTCCGGCACAGCGCTGATATTTATTATTCTTATTTGCGCTGTGTTGGCGCTTTGCAGTGTGCCTGAAATCGTATTCAAACTGCTGTAATACGGAGTGCCCATAGCAACATTTGTTATGCCTGATTCCGGATTCGCTGATTTTTTGACAAAATAAATATGCTTGCTTGTTTCTGCGGGAACGGCGGGAAATCCCGTTTCCCAGCCCACTTTATCAACCGCCTTGATATATATGTGGTATCTGCAGTCATTCTGCCAGCCGGAAGGAACGGAACTTCCTGAAACAGACCATTCTGAACCATTAAAAGCGGTAATGGGCATCCACGCGCTTGGCGGAACATCATTAATATCACCGATGTTATTGATATTGAATACATCCGCGGACTGGCTCCAGTATTTGTTTTGTCCGGTGGTACATCCGCCATAGCTTTCTTCATAAAAAGCTATCCTGACAGCCGCCGTGCTTGCCTCAAGTCCTGCGCCGGGAGAGTAATCCCCCGCAGTGCCCGCAAGCGATATTAGGCTTAAAACTTCGCTTTCATGAACCGGAACGGTTACAACTGCCGTAGGACTGGTTTTATCAACCCTAAAAACATGCTCATTTCTGCCTGTTTCATATTCTTTTTCCTTATTCGGATTCGCTCCCCCTGTTTGATCTACTACGGCGTCTTTTCCGCGCACCCGCACCCTGTAACTTCTGCCGGTGACAAGGTTTGTCCATAAATTGGTAGCCGCAGTGTCATAAGTGTAGCTGGAAACACTGGGCAGCATGGCTTTAAATGAGGCCTCGCTGCCGCATGGGATATTAAACCCCGATCCGCTCCAGCATAAGCTGGGATCATAATCGGTATCCTGTATCTGCACTTCAACCTGGCAGATATTTGGAGCGCCACCGGACTCGCATTGCGTAACTCCGGCGCCGAGATTGCCGGGCGTAGGCATATCAAAGGAAGTGCCTTCAATTCTCGGAAGTGTATAGCCGGAATTGGAAGAATACCATCTGTTGTTTATAGGAGATATAATTGTGGAACTCGGAGGCTGGACTTCCCAGTTGAAAACGGCTTTTAATGTCCATGAATCGGTATAATTTTCGTAAGGCGAAACGACATTATCCTGCGCCCACAAATAAAGGTAATATGTGTCCGTGGAACGATTCGCCCAGAATTCATTGTCATAAGCCTCGCCCCATGAATATGTCCAGCTTGAAATCAAAGTAGCCGGCACATCAGCGCGGTCGGAACACCAGTTGGAACCGCATGTAGCCGATTCGCGGTACCATTTATCATCGCTTTTTCTCTGCACTCCTACTTTTACCGCCTTTATGCCTGCATTCCGGTTTACACCTCCGCTCGGCCTGTCTGCGACAAGACACGCGACGGAATCGGGAAGCTGCAGGATATCTCCGCCGAAACTCATACCGGAGGAAATGCTTATGTTGGAAATATAAGGAGCCGACGAATCAAATGTAAATGCCCAGTCAAAAACGCTTTGTTTACCTGCATTATCGGTGATCTGCGCATAAAAATAATACTGCCTGCCGTTTTCCCAATTTATGCCCGAAGCTACTGCAACTTCATAGGGAACAGTAGTGCTGGAGCTGGCATTCTGCCACACTATGGCAGGCGGCTCCCCGCCCGAATAAGACCACGAAGAAACGCTCATTTCTATCACATGCTGTGGATCCCATTGATAAGTGCCGGCTGACCCGTGATACCGCAGATAATATTGAACCTCCTTTACCCCCGAGCCGGTGTTCCCCAGAATATCTTTATCGTTCAGAGATAACCGTATCGAATTCAGCGGATTTGACGATTTATATAAGCCAACCGTCGCGGTAGTGGAAAAAGTTATGCTCGCATTGTCATCTGCTCCCCCGGTGCTTATTTTCACGGATGCAACCGTAGGCGCAGTCTGGTCAAGCCTGAGATACCGCTTATAAAGGGGACTCGTAGCCGTTCCGGTGGAATTGCCCGCAGAATCTTTGGCATAAACTTCAATCCTGTAAACCTTGTTATCCTCCAGATTAGCGCCTGTGATATTCCATGCCCAGTTTTCGGGAGTGGTAGTGCTGTTTAAAACCATTGATATTTCTTTCCACGCCGTATCAGCTGTAAGATTGGGATTGCTGAAATTAGGCGGAGAGACGCTTGGATCCAACCATCTGTCAACCGCTTCAGCCGCGCCGGAAAGAAGTTTGGCCACGCGCACAAATATATGCTGTTGGTCTAATGCGTCAGCGACATTATCGGTGATGTCTCCCGAAACTGAACTAAACTGCGTAAGCCATGTCGCCGTCCCGGAGCTTACGGCAGTAATTGCCGGAGAAATTACCGTAGCAGTAGGTTTACTTATGTCGTAAATGAACGTTGTATAAGCGCTTGTTCCGCTTGTCGACTGATCGACAATATGCCCGGCAATGCCGTCTAATGCATAGCCGGAAATCCTGTATTTATGCCCGTCTTCCCACGCCGGAAGTTTTATACTTGTGCCGTTGTTGATCTGTATTGTTTTTACTCCCGCCCATGCGGGGACAAATATCGTCTGCGGAGTTCCCGCAGATGTCGTAGACAGCCAGATCTGACTGCCTATTTCCATTTTAGTGCCTGCCGTGCTGAAAGCTACCCATGTAGTCGTCGATTCAGCCACAATATCCTGAATCATTATCTGAGTTGTGGTAAGCCCCGTGCCGAAATCCGAAAACTGGAAGGTTATGCTGCCTACGGCATTTGTTGAACCAGAAACAGGCTCCGTCAGACTTACCGAAGGAACATATCTGTCCAACGTGACGGCGATGGTGCTTATAAAACCGGCCTGATAAGGGTTTCCGATGCCTCCGTCCTGAGTGCGGGCTCTGGCGGCTATTTCATACCCCCCGTCATCAGGCATGTTCACCGTGCCGAAAGCGTAACTGTAAATATAGGCCGTATTTGATGGAGAAAGCTGGGCAGAATGCCATTTTGCCTCCTCATTGGCAAACCCGGAAGCTTTCATTGTAGAACCGTCCCAAAACTTGTTTGAGCTCAAATAGTTTATGCGTATATCCGCGCCCGTGATCTGCGTCTGGCCCGCATCATTAAATCCCACGGTGCCTGTTATTATCGTATACCCTGTATTGTTTCCAGTTGCGGGAGAAGTAACGCTTGCCGTGGGCACCGTTATGTAAAATGTGCTGGCCGCGCTTAATGCATACCCCGAAGCGGGATTCATTAAAGACAGCCGGTACGCGCCAGCGGAAGCCGAAGTTGAAATTTTAAGATATGCCGTAACGGCGGCGCTTCCGTTATAAGTCATCGAGGCTACGCTCACTTCATTCGTTCCGGTTACCGCAATCTTTACGGTATCAGTGCCGGGGACTACATTCGTCTGGCCCGACCAATTCATAAAATCAACTCCTGTTACCGTAACTGCCCTGCGGTTGTTTTCAGTAGCGTCATTCCTGTAAACGACACCCCCCGACACTTTTCCCCCATCGGGATCATAGACTCCGGTTATTACAGGACTGCTTACCCGCATTGTTATTGTTTTATCCCTGGTTGAACCTCCGTGCCTATCGTATTTGACGGGGCATTCCTGTCCGTCGGGAAACACCACCCTTATGTCATAGTTAAAATTTGTATTCGTGAACGTCGACAGCATGATTTTAGCGCGCAATTTGGTTTCTGAAAGCCATGTTGTTGAAGTAACCATTATTTCGCTCTGCGTATTGCTGCTTTTTAATACCAGCGTATACGGCGTTGTTCCGTCCGCAAGCCGCATAAAATCGGAACCGTTGATTTCTATCTCATAATCAGGCCGCGTAAGGTACGCCGACGCGGGCACTGCGGTCGACACTGAAGTTATGTCCGGCGGAGTCGTGAAAGTGGAGGTGATTATTTTATCGAAATACACCTTATCGTTATCCTCCCAGATTACTGGGAGGGGATCGGGGGATTTGGTCCAGAATCCCACTTTGGGATTGTCGGCAGAGCAGGGATTATCTCCGTTTAAAGCTCCGCCCTGATTTGCTTCGCACTGACGCCATTTATAATAGTGGGTTATACCAGAACTGCCTGTCGTAGTAGCGGCAAAAACCGAGTAATGTATGCCCTCTGAGCCCGCATAAACTGCATATATGTCGTCATATCCATCCTTCCTCGTCACAATGCTGAGGCTCGGATGTCCGTAAGGGTCGGCAAGGCCGTTTCCTGTGCGCACCGTCATACCCGTAGCGCCCGTCCAGTAAAAGGACGTGGGGGTCCTTCTGTTGTACATCACGTTTCCGTTGGCTTCAGTCCATGCAAAATGCGCAGTGCCTGAACTTTGAACGTTTAACGCGCTCATCCCGTAGCTATCGTCGCCAAGAACACTGTCTTTTGCGCTCCATTCTGTTTGTGATTCAGCTACCGTTTTAAGAGACCCGGATGTAAGCCTGACGGCGAAAGAGCCTGTCACAGCGGAGGGTATTATGTTGCTGTTAGGCTGGCGAAAACCTAAAAGCAAAGTTGTTGTAGACTGGGCAATAGGAGCAGACTCTTTGAAAACCGGCACAAGCACGGGCGAATTTATCATCTCCATAGTGGCATCCGAAGTGGTAGCGCCGGTAGGCTGCGAAGTACAGTATATGTATATGCCGTTTGAGCCGCCGCCGACCTGATATCCCGTGAGATCGGCCTTGTACCCCGGAATTCCAATCACCCCCACATGCGCGCCTCCGCCTGCCGAATATCCGCCGGAATCGGCAAAAAATGAAACGAACGGACCCGTAGGAGTGCTGTTTGAAACCGTTATAACGGCGCTGTGCCCTGCCTGGGGATCGAATCTTCCGCAATAATTGCCGACCGCGCCGCAGTTGCCGCTCCCTGCCGCAGCAGGGACCTGGCATGCATTATTTTCGTTTTTCTTGGAACCTATCAGAGCGGTAATTTGCTTTCGGACTATCCCGGCGTCGGCATCCCAGCTTATATCGCCTATCTGACCGCAGCCTTTGCCTTCATCGACCGCAGTGCAGAGTATTCCCCTTCTGACAAAAAGTTTGTTGCCGCTAGTGTCGTTTGTGTTTACAATCATGCTGGTGGGAATGGTTCCCGCGCCCTGAACATCAATAGCGCCGTCATTCGCCACGACATACACATACGTGCTCTGCGAAACGGCATCGTACCACGGCCATATGCTTGGCTGGGGCGCGGCTATATCAGGGGCAAGAAGCAGGTATGGGAAGACTTCCTGTTCGGCGGTCCAATTTTGCCCGTCGCTTGAAAACCGCCATACGCCTTTGGAAGGATTGACTTGATGATAAAATATCCAGTATCCCGCTCCCGGTATATGAACGACATTCCTCTGCCCCGCAAAATCCGTCCCCGCCCCCGAACCTTCGGCTATCTTAATCTGCGCTGAATGGGATATCCCGGACAAGGCAAGACATAAAGCCGATGTCCCGAGGATGCTAATAGCCGTCGTTCTTAAGCTATTTCCCATAAATATTTTTTAAGGCCTTTTTCGCCAGAATGCGCGCCTGCCCGTCGGAATCATTCGCGGATGTGAATTCAAGAGCCGGCGCTGCTTCCTTCGCCTTTTTGCCTATTTTACCCAAAGCCATTACGGCGCTTACCCTTACTTTCGGCTCCGCGTCCTTAAGCGCTTCAATGAGCGCAGGCACGGCAGATTTTGCTTTTGCCCCGATTTGTCCCAGCGCTAATGCACCATAGGAACGGACATCCGCATCGGTGTTTTTTAAAAGCCCCGAAACAGCCTGTATATGTTTCTTGCTTTTGGGCCCCGCCACTCTGACAAGCGCCATTCCGCAGTAATGCTTTGACTCCGGAATAACAGCGCAGACGAGAATATCCGCAAATACTTCAGGCATATCCGGATTCGCCATTTTATAAAGCAGTGTTCCGGCATTTTCGGTAAGATCGGGGTTTTTTAGAAGAGCAATAAGCGCAGGCACTGCTTTATAGCCGATTTTCACGCAGATATCCTCGAGTTTGTCTTTAAGCCTGCGGTCGGTCATTCCTGCCACAAGATACGGCACGGCGTCGGCTCCGGCATTAATCAATTTTTTTTCAGCCTCGATACGAGCATTCTGGTCGGGAACATGTAACCGGGATATTAGATCTTGCGCGGCGGCATTCTCGGAAGAACCGTTTACCGGCAGAAAGCACAGAGTGATACACGTGTAGATAACACTTCGCGCGCGTGCGCAAAGAAAAGACATTCCATAGCTCGGTTTTTCAGCCATAGTAATAGTGACCCTTTCTATAGAAACCGCGAACTAAAGTCTAAAGAACTGATGTTACGAAAAAGTTACATAAAAAAACCCCGGCCACGCTGACTATCTTGCCCCTCTATCCCGAAGATAGCCAGTCATGGCCGGGGACCGGAAAAAAATCGGCCCTTAATCTCAACCTTCGGCAACCGGGCTGCCCCATAAAAAGGGCCCCATGGCTTTGCGCCCCCGCCTTTCGACGGGTTTGCTATTGTCGGGACTGCGTAACAATAATAGTATAGCAGATTTTTTCCTTTTGTCAAGGCCTAAACATATTGACATGTCAATGGAAAGACAGGCTGAGGACTGAAGGCTGAAGGCGCCCGCCTGACTCCGGAGGAAAGGCTATCCCAAGAAATCAAAGGTATTCAACCTGAGTCGCACGCGCGCATCCCTCAACAATGTTTGATGGAACCGAAACCGCCGCTCTTCGCATCCGGAAAGTCAGACCATAATTTCCTCCGCAGGAAATCCTTTAGTTGCCCGATAAACCAAGACCGCCACTTCATCAGCCAGTTTAAACGCTCAGAGCTTTGTATGATCCGCGCATGATTCCCTCCTTCAGCCCTCAGCCTTTCCTCTCGGATGCGTCTTATCGTATACTCTGCGCAAATGTTCAAGCGAAACATGGGTATACACCTGCGTTGAAGCAAGGCTTTTATGGCCCAGCATCTCCTGCACCGACCGTAAATCGCATCCCCTGTCAAGCATATGGGTGGCGAACGAATGTCTTAGCAGATGCGGGGAAACAGGCCTGGCAAAGCGCGCATTTTTCGCGGCTTTTTTGACGATAAACGCCACTCCGGACGGACTTAAACGTCCTTGTTTCGAATTAAGAAAAAGCGGAGAACCCGCGGAAGCCTTAGCTTTTCGCGTCTGCAGATACAAATTTATGCATTCAAGAGCTTTTTCACCCACAGGAGTAAGCCTTTCCCGCGCGCCTTTTCCGAATACGCGCACAAAACCGGAAAGAAAATCCACATCCCCCACATTAAGCAGTGAAATCTCAGAGCGCCTCAGTCCGCTTGAATACATCAGCTCCAAAAAAGCCGAATTCCTGACATTCAATTGCTCCGACTTGCCCCCTGCGCCGTGTTTTGCGCCGGCGGAATTTATGAGTTCCCGCACCTCCCCCTCGGAGAGGAAATTAGGCAGCCGGCTTTCTTTCCTGGGAATCGTAAGAAGAAGAAAGGGATCGGATTTTATGGCGTTTTCGCGTATGAGATACGCGGCAAAAGATCTCAGGCTTGATATTTTCCTCAGAAGCGTGTTTCTGGAAATGCGCCGGCGGCTGCCGGCATCACGGCCCGACTGAAGCTCGGCGATATGCGCCCTGACAAGCAGTCTATCAAGTTTGTCTATCTGTTGAATTTTCTGCCGCGAGCAGAACCCCAAGAATTCATCTAAATCCCTGCTGTATGCCCTTATGGTGTGACGCGAGAAATTTCTCTGCGAACGCAGATACAGTAAAAATCGCTTTATCCAGATATCCATATGGCTGTTTGCCCGCCAAAGCCGCAGCGGCGGGAAGGCTGAGGACTAAAAATGGAAGACAGAAAACTAAAAACAAAAAAAGAGAAATGGAAAGGAAAAACGGAGGGAATAATTAAAAATGATTTACTTTTTTTGCCTTCTCCTTTCCGTCTGCTATTTCCCTTCTTTTAATTTCGTCTTCTTTTCTTTTCCCCTGTCCCGCTTAATCTTCCAACCTCACCTTTTCTCTGCGTCTCTGCGGTAAAAATTTCTTTGCCGTTTTTTAGTTTTTACCCAATCTCGTCTTTATTTTTCAGCCTTTCCCCTTTTTCTTTGCCGTTTTTTTACTTGCCGTTGCCGCTTTTACTTTGGTTACTTCCTTTGCCTCCGTTGCCTCTTTTGCCTCCGTTGCCTCCGTTGCCCCTTTTGCCTCTGTCGCTTCTTTTGCTTCCGTTGCTTCTGTCGCTGCTTTTTTTATTTTTTCGGCGTCGTCCTTGGATATTTTAAGTATATTCCTGCATTTTGGAAAACCCGAACAAGCAAGGAAATATCCCCTTTTACCCTGCCTGAGCCACAAAAAACTTTGGCATTTAACGCATTTTCTTTTAGTTATCACCGGCCTCGAACTGACTATCTTTTTGCCTTCCGAATCCAGCGAATACGTGTTTTTACATGCCGGATACCCTGAACAGGCAAGAAACCTGCCCCGCCTTCCGGTGCGTATCACCATCTGTTTTCCGCATAAATCGCAAATTTCTTCCGTAGCCTGCGGAGCCACCTTCTGCCCTTCCGAATCCAGCTGAATCTTGCCTTTGCATTTCGGAAATTTGGAGCAGGAAAGATATTTTCCGAATCTGCTTTCCCTTATCAGCATCGGCGCTCCGCATTTAGGACACACCTCCTCGGATTTCTGCGGTTCGATAACAGAAGCCTCCATTTTCTTGCCTGCATTTGCCAGCGCCTTGGAAAATGGATTATAAAAACCTCTCACCGTTTCCACCCAATCACAGCTTCCCTCGGCGATATCATCAAGTTTATTCTCAATGCCGGCGGTATAGGACAAATCCAATATATCCAGAAAAAAATCTTTAAGCTTATCCGTGACAAGAATACCCAGATCGGTAGCAAGCAGCCTTCTGTCTTTCGGGTGCTTGCGCGCATACCCCCGCTCCACTATCGTTTTTAAAATGGGCGCATACGTGGACGGCCTTCCTATCCCGTGCTTTTCGAGGGTTTTTATGAGGCTTGCTTCATTATACGCCGGGGGCGGAGAAGTTCTATGAGAAGAGACTGCGGCGTCAATTAGAACAAGCTTATCTCCCTGGCTTAAAGCCGGCAGCTGAGTTGAATTTTCTTCATCGTTTTGATTCTCTGATTCTTCGCGGTAAATTTTAAGATAGCCGTCGAACTTCAATGTTCTCCCGGTAGCGCGAAGCAGACAAGGAACGGCTTCCTGCATATTTTTATTGCCGGCAGATATCCCCGCCGAAACGGTGCCGAACACTGCTTCCGTCATCTGGCTGGACATAAAACGCCGCCATATCAAATCATAAAGTTTTGCCTGTTCGGCTGAAAGATACCGCTTCACATCCTCGGGTTTCCTGCGCACGCTGGTGGGATGTATCGCCTCATGCGCTTCCTGCGCGCCCTTGACTTTTGTCTGGTATACCGGAGAAACCGCGGGCATATATGAACTGCCGTAAGACTCGGTTATAAATGCAGCCGCCTCCGATTGTATCTCCTTTGAGACTGAAAAAGAATCGGTGCGCATATAGGTTATAAGACCTACAGGCTCGCTGTCGCCCAGCAAAACGCCTTCGTATAAAGACTGCGCGGTTCTCATGGTTTTTTCGGAAGAAAATCCAAGCCTATTATAGGCTTCCTGCTGAAGAGAGCTTGTTATAAAAGGCGGTTTAGGCCTTTGCTTGATTTCTTTAATTTCAACCGTGTCCACAGCCAGCGGCCCGTCCCGCAAAACCTGTATAACAGGCGCCATGTCTTCGGAAGTCTTGAAACACGTTGTTTTTATTCTGTAGTCTTCCGCAAAAAGATTCAGAGTTCTATAATTATCCACGTTCTGACCGTGCCACTGAACCACACGGGCCTCAAACGAGGGAGGCTTGCCCGGAATTTCAAGTTTTGCGCAAAGAGTCTGGTATTCTTCCTCCTTAAACGACTCTATCTCTTTTGAACGTTCAACCAAAAGCCTGACGGCGGCAGACTGAACCCTGCCCGCAGAAAGCCCTCTTTTTATCTTATGCCACAGCAAAGGAGAAAGCTTATACCCCACAAGCCGGTCCAGAACCCTTCTTGCCTGCTGGGCGTTTACAAGCCTGCCGTCGATATTGCGCGGCGATTCCAAAGCGCGCAAAATGGCCTGGCTGGTTATTTCATGAAAAGTTATCCTTCTGATTTTTGCCGCGTCGACATCCAATAATTGGACAAGATGCCATGCGATAGATTCGCCTTCGCGGTCATGGTCGGTGGCCAGATAAACAACCTCCATATTTTTGGCAAGCCGTTTAAGCTCGGGAAGTATTTTCTTTGTCCTGTCCAGCACCGCATAGGACGGTTTGAAATCGTCGTCCTCATCGACTCCCAGTTCTTTTCCCGGAAGGTCCCTCACATGCCCGTAAGAGCTTTTCACAACATACTTAGGCCCGAGTATTTTCCCGATTGTCCGTTCCTTGGCGGGAGATTCCACTATAACCAGATATCTCGCCGTTTGGCCGGATTTTTTTTCCACAGTCTTTTTAGTCACAGAGGTCATATTTATGCTCCGCCTTTATTTTTTGCTGTATTTTCCGCCGGAAGAAGAAATAAGATTCATCGCCTCAAGCTCAAAAAGAACGCCCGCGGCGCGCTGCACCGTCCAGCCGAGCCTGCCTATTATTTCATCCGTGTAAAGTTCTTCATGTCCTATACAATCAAGAGCTTGAGCGCAGTCCGGATTTACGCCCGCCGGCGCCGCTATTTTAGGTTTGCCTTCGCCGCCTCCTGAAAAAGACGCTTGGCCGGCGCGTCCGGTTTCAGATTCATCGCAAAGCATATCAAGTTTTATCCCGAACATCGTTTTAACCGGAACGCAGGAGATTATGTCTAACGCATTTTCCGCTATAGCGGCACCGTCTTTAATAAGCCGGTGCGGTCCTTTACTTGTCAGAGAATCGGCCGGACCAGGCACTGCCGCCACTTCGCGTCCCTGCTCCAGCGCGCATTTGGCGGTGATCAAAGCTCCTGACTGAATTCCGCCCTCAACGACAACCGTCGTATAAGAAAGTCCGGCTATTATGCGGTTGCGTCTAGGAAAATGCATGGGAGCCGGTCCTACCGCCAGCGGGAATTCGGAAATAACAGCCCCGCCCCCTTCTTTTATTTTTTCCGCCAAACGCTTATTTTCAGCCGGATAACACTTTAAAAGACCGGTTCCCACTACCGCCCATGTTATTCCGCGCGCATTCAGCGCGGACTCATGACATACCGTGTCGATGCCTCGCGCAAGTCCGCTTACGACGATAAATCCCGCCCTTGCCAAATCCGAGGAAATTTTTGCGGCCATGCGCCTTCCGTAGACTGTGGGCCGGCGCGTGCCCACCAAAGCCACGGACGGCGGATCGCACACTATCTTTCCCAAAACATAAATCAAAAGCGGGGCATCGGGTATTTCTTTAAGCAACTCAGGGAAACCGCCGTCCTCCGGCACCAAAACACTTGCCCCCATTTCAGCGGCAAGCTTCAATTCTTTTTCAGCATCAATTTTTTTGCTTTCCTCTTTAAGCCTCGCCGCCGTTTCGACTGAAACTCCGCCTTCCCGCGACAATTCCTCCGGCTCCGCAGTCAGCAAATATTTCGCCGAGCCGTATAGCTTTAAAAGCCTCATTATCCAGCCCGTCCGCATGCAGACCGCGGAATTCAGCCTTATCCGCGCCAATCGTTCCTCGTCACTGATTTTTGTCCTTTCTGTCATAATTTATAGCTGCTCAGGTTGTTTAGGCTGAAGTCCCCAGTTTCCAAGTCCCCAGTCTCCAGTTCTTTATCTTGCTGGTGATATGGGCCGCTGGTGACTGGTCACTGGTAACTTCTCAATACAGCCTATTCACCTGCTCTACCGATACCTAAACTGTTCTTCATTCCTTTTTGCTATGGGAGCGCTGGAATGCCCGGGATAAAGCTCAAGAAATTTACTAAAATCATCATGCGCTTCTTTATACTTGTGAATAAATTTGTAAGCCTGACCGCGCCTTATAAGCGCCTGCGGATTATAAGACGAGTTTTCATGATTAGCCAAAAGCTGGGAAAAGGCTGTTATAGCTTTATCATTTTCGTCGCGCAGATAATGATACATTCCCACAGCATAATCTATTTTTTCCGAAAAAACGGATGCCTTATTATCCGCCGACCACTTTAGGAAA
>CAZFMJ010000068.1:0-1784 GCA_964520045.1 uncultured Elusimicrobiales bacterium
ATTAGTGTTGCTTAATATTTAGATTTAGCCTATTATGTGACACAGTTGCTTCCCCGCTATTTCACGCAGCGGTAATAGACCTGCTCGGGATGTGTTCCCTGTCTTGAATTCTGCGCGTCCAGCGCTCCGGTTTTCATGTAGATGCAGACCCGCATCAGGCAGAATCCGCTGGCGCAGGAGGCGAAATTTATCGTCGAGGTGGTAAGACAGTTGTCCGTGGCTTTGGGAGTTGCGCCGGCAAAAAAAGACAGCTCCTCCGCCGAGGGAATGCGCCAGCACTGGCCCAGGCTTCTGCAGTGTTCCACCGCCTTATTGAAATTGGTCTGAAGCGTGACGGGTCCGCGGTCGGAGTCCTCTATCTGCGAGGGAATCAAAGCGCAGCCCTGCGGGTTCTGCGGCACCCATTTGCTTCCGTCGTAAAAATAAAAAATCCCGTCCTCGGAATTAAGGATCACCTCGCCCTTTCTCGGATTTTTAAGCGAGTCCTTGTTCGTGGGCCTGTATCTTACGCTTCTTAGCACGTCAACCCGCGTATATATTCCAACCGGCGACGGATAATAGGCGCGCATGGTATAGGTTTCCGCGCATAGTTCTGGGGCAAATGCGGCGGTTAGCATCACGATAATAAGCGCGTGTCGTTTCAAATAAACAAAATTTGTTTTCATGAGGTCTCCTTGTAGTTTCTAATCCCGGGGAGTTTAAGGGGTTTTAAGGATCTTTGATTTCAATCTTTATCTCGCAGGTCTCGTCCACCGGAGTGGGCGCATATATATAAACAGACTTAGTGGGTATGGAATTTTTTACGTCTTCAATGCAGGCTTTTTGCCAGTCGTTAAGGTTGGTGAAACCGCAGGCAGCGTCTACCGGGTAGTTGCTTTCCACGTTCTCGGGGGCGTCCGGCGGGCTGTAGAGACAGTCATATACCCGGCTGCGGATGTTTTCAAGCAGGCTGGAGGTATCGCTTTTTTTTACGGATTTAGACTGCACCGATCTTGAGAAAAAAGACCATTTAAGGATGAGGGTAGCAACAGTGGCCATAAGTATAAGGAGCACTATAACCTGCACTAATATCTGGCCGTTCTTGTGTTTCATAAAGATCCTTCAATTTGGAGGGTAAAAATTTTATTCTCAATAACCGGGTTTTTGCATGCCGGATGTCCGACGTGCGTCAGCGTGCAGAATTTGCTCAGCGGTCCCGGAGCCGTTATCTTATAATGCGCCTTTACCACATTCGGCAGGTCGAGATACCGGTAAAACATCAGCTCTATATCCATGGTGCCGTTCGTGTTTGTGATGATTATCTCTCTGGTATCGCCTAGTACCGGGATGGCTCCGCAGGTATAGTTGCGGGTATTATATGAAGCATACGGCACGGCAGGCGTGTTGGGGTTAAAATCCGTCGCAAATGTCCCCGCATAGCGGTAGACATTAGATCCGTCATAGCAGTACATGAAAAATTTCCGTTGTTCAGTCCCAAACAGCCGTACCCCTTCGGTGTTATTTGTTTCCGCGGCCAATATCGGCGAAGTACAATAATCATTCGGAGATCCACTGGGACTGGAACTGCTACCGCTGGAACCGCTGCCGGGGCCGCATTCCGGAAATTCCGCGTTATATTCCGGATATACAGGAGTTAGCGGGTCTACTGCGGATACCGGTTTCTCCGGCAGTTTTATATTTGTGGCTTTTGAAGCGTCCCGTCTCATTGATTCAAGCAGGCACAGCCCTCTGTTGGCTATTTCCGCGGCATCCCACATAGTGCTCTGGCGGTGAAGCACCGAGAT
>CAZFMJ010000068.1:1794-8347 GCA_964520045.1 uncultured Elusimicrobiales bacterium
CCCCGCCATAATTATCGCGAAAACTATCACGCCTATCAGCAATTCCGCTATAGTAAAACCCTTCGGGCGGTTATTTGGGTATTGTCCATCTCGTGTTAAATTCGACATTTCGCTTAGCTCCATCATTCCCGGCTGTAGACGTGACCCTGTAGCCTATCTGCGCTTTATATTTTTGCTGGAAGGAGATATCCTGAGCGTCGCCCCGCAAGTAAAAAATGTGATATGTCGCGCAATGATCTCCATCGTCAAGCGCCCAGCACGTGCCGTCCGGTCCGGTGCCTGTATCAGGACAAACGGTGCAGGGATCTCCCGCCAGTCTCCATTTCTCGCCGTCTATCCCGGGCGCGCCTTCAATGGTCGGATCCGTCCATTCGGCGCTGTTATAATCTTTAAGCTCTTCCTGAACTTTCCGCGTTTCCAGACTTATCCTGTGCCGCACACTCCCGCTTTTGGATGAAGTAAATCCCGAAATGACGACCATAAATACGCCCATAACCATTGTGGCGATAAGTATGGTGGCTATTATTACTTCAACAAGCAGAAACCCCCGGTTGTCCGACGGCCGCATTCTGCGGAATTTCAAATACCTCATTGCTTCGCGCATAATAAGCCTTTTTTAAGCAATCAGATTATTTAAGGAAGCGGTAAACGGCAAACTTGGCGCAGCAAATCTTTTCATGTTTACCGTCTACCATCTCCCTTCTACCGTTTACCTTCTTTTATTGCGCCCTGCGGCCCTTTTTCGGCATCGCATCGGGCGGCATTTGCTGAAGGTTGTGCGGCATAGGCGGACGTTTCAGAAGCATAAAATTCAGCTTTTGCTCCACTTTATACTCCGGATTATCCATGATTTCCATTTCTTGCTTTATGAGGGGGATAAGTTTCTGCTTCGCTTCGCTTTTGCTCATCTTATCGGATTGGAAAGCGGCGGCAATTTCCCGTATCTGCTGTCTGATATCCACAAGCTGTTTTTCGAATTTATACAGAGCGGGGTTTTCTTTCTCGAGTTTTTCAAGATATTCCTTCCCCATGTCGCCGTGCATCATGGCGCCGGGAGGCATCATTTGGCTTTTTGCCAGGCAGGATGAAACCGCTATGACCGCGGCCGCAATTATTATCTTCTTCATTTTTTTCTCCTTAATGATTAATTCGTTTTGCCTGCGACTAAAAAATTATAGCATAAATTAAAACTGTTTCAAGCTTTTTTATAAAAAATTTTTTACCCCTGAAAACAAATACCATAGGCCGCAGAGAAAAAGCGCGGTTTTTCCTATGCCGCGCAGTCTTTCGCTCATTGCGGGGACTACGAGCAGAGCCGGCATAAGATACAGCGAAGTGGCCGTAAAAAATGAAAGAAAAAAAACCACTCCTTTATATATATCGGCAATGGCAAGCAGGCGCAGAAAACCGGTTATAAAAGGCGGGCAGATATTGATTCCCATAAGAAACCCGGCGATAAAAGGAATTTTCCGCGCCGCCGGATTGGACATCCCCGCCGCGCAGGCGGACATTTTTGGAAAATTAGGCACTGCGGAATATGCAAGCATAATGGCCGCCGCGATAATGAGTCCGCTTCCGGTCAGCCATTTTGGAAGAGAAGGATTTGCAATCGAGCCCGCCGCGCTTACCGCCGCGGCGAAAAAAATATAAGCGAGAAGCCTGCCTGAAAAAAAATAGAAAAGCGCGAACAGATTCGGCTTGAAGGTTTTTTGATTCTGCGCCAGAAGAAAAGGCACAAGAAAAGGGGCGCAGGCGGCAAAACAATAAGGCCCCGTTGAAAGCCCCAGCATTAAACCTTCGGTGATTAGAGACATAAGGGGAAGGTAGACGGGAGAAGGCAAACGGTAGACGGTAAAAAGGAGAGGGTAAATGGAAAATGGTAAAACAAATTAAAAGGGGGTAGACGGAAGAAGGAAGAAGGCAGATGGAACAGAAAAAACAAAAAAATAAATTGCCTTCTGTTTTTGTTCTGTCTTTTTCCCGTTTTCTCTTTCCGATTTTTATTTTTCTGTGTACCGTTTACCATCTACCGTCTACCGTTTACCGTCTTTCTTCATATTGTCACTGCCCTGCAGCAGTTTTTGCACCAGCCGGCTATTTTATTATGCGCTGATTTTCTGCTCAGCGTTACCGTATCTTTACAGCCGGGACAGCGGGCTTCCAGCGCCGACATGTCCAAATTGGGATAGTCTTTGCTGAAGATATCTTTATCTCTGTGTCTGGGCTCAAGCCATTTTCCTTCTTTCATGCTTTCTCACCCCGTTTTAAGTTGCTTATTTTTAAAGAAGCGGTAGAGGGTAAACGGTAAATGGTAGACGGCGAAACAAAAACATCTTCCGTTTTCCATCTTCTGTTTTCCTTTTACCATTTCCCGTCTACCGTCTTCCTTCTACCGTTCCGCTATAAGCCTATAAAGGTAATTTATCGACGACGGCATAAATATGCCCGCGGCGGTTCCCGCCGTTATCAGCGCCGAGAAAACAAAAAGCGTTTGCGCGTTTAAAAGCGAGGCCCAGCCCGAGAGACTTCGCGACAGGTCATTTCCCAGCACGGTATAGCGTATTTTTTTTCCGGGACAGGCGGTTACGCATTTTCCGCACATATTGCAGTAGCCGAGGACTTCCGGCCCGCCTGTCTCGGAAAGATGTATTGAAAAGGTCGGGCAGGCTTTGACGCAAGCCATACAGCCTGAGCATTCGGACCGGGGCAGGGTGATTCTGAATGGATTTATTTTTCCGAAAAACGACTGCCACGCTCCGAACGGGCATATTAAGCCGCAGAATGCGCGTTTGCCTGTAATCAGAGGCAGAAAAACCACGAATCCTATCCCCGTTGCGGCCATGAGGATAATCTGGGTTCTCCTTGTCAGGCCTTCCGGGTCCAGGAATGAGGCGTTTATTTTGAACGGGCATACCCACAAGCAGAAAACCGGAAGAAAACTGGAAACCGAAATCAGAAGGAGAAAAATCAAAAAAGCGGATTGAAAATCCCTTATTTTTGGGGGAATAAGGCCGATTTTTACCGGAGGTTTCGGCAGTATTGAGCTGAAGAATTCGTCTATTCCTCCGTAAAAACATACCCATGAACACCAGCCTCTTCCCAGAAAAAGCGTAACCGCCAGCCAGAAAAAACCAAAACTTAACGGCGCCCATAAGACCCAGTTCCCGCTCATAAGCGCCAGATACTGCTGATATATGAATGTGAGGGCGTAAGACGCAAGAGCTATGTGGCAGTAAGGAGCGCTTTTTACCGGACTCTCCGCCCGCATTATTACCGGGAGATGAAGCACATAGGATTTGAAATTAACAAGAAATCCCGCGGCTATTGCGATAAAGATAATTGCGCGCCACGGCGTTGTTTTTCCCGTCTTAACTATGGCAAAGCCCGCGAGCGATATCATGGCAGGCCAAAGGGGCTTGAGCGCAAGCGGCATATCGCCCGGTACAAACGGCTTTGAAAAATGGTATACGATAAAAAACAGCGCCAAGGAAAACACGGCCGCGGGCAGATATTTACCGGCAAAAGCGGCGAGATTTCCAAGTTTTAATTTTCCTTCCATGGGGAATATTATACCAATATCAGGGGGGGGAGAGGGTAGATGGTAAACGGTAGACGGTAAAACAAAAACATCCTATCCCATTTTTTCTTTTCTGTCTGCTGTTTGCTTGTATTGATATTTTCCTAAATACTTCGTGCCTTAATTACGTAAACTTAACTTTGTGCCGTTTGCCGTCTACCGTCTCCCATCTACCGTTTACCGTCTTTATCTTTTTGATTCCGGTTTCCAAATTCTGTATTCTTTATCTTGCCGCATGGCTTATAACCTGCCGCTTGCGGCTTTACTATGGCCTCGCTATTTTTTATTTTCGGAATTTTTTCGCTTCTTTCCCAGATAATAATTCTGAGGGAAATCTCCTTTCTTTTTATAGGGCACGAGCTTTCCATAGGAACAGCTCTTTCGGCATGGCTTTTCTGGACCGGGGCGGGCAGCTTCCTGCTTTCCGGAGGCGGTGACGGCTCCGATAGAAATTTACGCGGCGCTTTTCATATCCTATGTTTGTCCGCGGCGATAATGCCTTTGTCCGTTCTCCTGGCCAGATCGGCCGTTGCGCTTATCGAACGCGGCGCCGTCCCCGGCCTTTTTCCGATGCTGTCTTTCGGAATTCTGCTTTCCCTTCCGCCCGGTTTGATAAACGGCATGTTCATATCGTCGCTTATGCGGTATAAAGAACTAAGCGTTTCCTTTTATATATACGAGGCGTTAGGAGCCTGCGCGGGCGGACTGCTTTATCCGTTTCTGGCGGGCGAATTTTCTTCGATTTTTATACTTATGGCATGCGCCGCAGGCCTGATTTTATACGGCCTGCTTGTGTTTAAGTCTATGGGGCAGGTTTCATGGCTGCATATTCTTGATATTATTTTCTGCGCAGCCGCCATATACGCCTGTTTTTTTCTCGATATCAATACGCGGCGGTTCGCTTACAGGGGGATGACGGTGGAGCTGGATGCGGAAACTCCGTACGCAAAAGTCGCTATTCTGAAAAATAAGGATTCCATGCTTCTGTCCGAAAACGGTTTCGCCGCGGGAGAATTTCCGGCTCCCGAGACAAACGAACCCGGGGCGCATTTGGCGCTTCTCGCGCATAAACGTCCGGCAAAAATCCTGGTTTTGGGCGCGGGCGGCATTCTTTCCCTGCCCGAGATTTTAAAGCATTCCCCGTCCGTCATTGATATCGTGGATCCGGATTTCAAAAAAATATCTCTTTATGAATGGGTTGTGAAAAAAGCCGCGCCCCAGCTGGGCGCGATGAAGTGTTCGGCTGATAAGAATTTGCTGGCGGTTTTGAAGGGGGAGGTAAAGGCTGAATGCCGGTTATCCGACGTCAAAGCCCAAGGGCGGTTAAATATTTTTATCGCGGACGGCAGGAATTTTCTAAGGGCCCGCAATGCCGGAGATTATGACGTCATATTCCAAAGCGCGCCCGAGCCGGTGAATTCAGGCGCAAACCGGTTTTTTACTTTGGAATTTTTCCGCCTTGCGCGGAAAGTCCTCGCAAAAAACGGACTGCTTTCTTTTTCGGTCCCTTCGTCCGAGAATTATCTTTCTCCGGAAGAGACGTATTTCAACGCAAGCATAATAAAAACAGCGAGAGAAATTTTCGCGTACGTGCGGTTTATTCCGGGGAAACGGCTTATTATACTGGCTTCGGATTCCGATCCGGATTTGTCGGCCCAAACTCTCGCAAAACGGTATGAAGAGCGAAGGCTTAAAAACAGCGTTTTTGTCCCGTCCGCTTTTCCGTTTTTTCTCGATGCCGGCAGGCGTTCATGGATGGAAGCCTCGCTTGGAAAGGCAAAGGCGGTTTATGTTAATTCGGATTTTTATCCCGTTTCATATTTCTATACGTGGCGCGTCTGGCTGTCTAAATTCGTGTCGCCGTCTTTTATGGTCGGGATTTTCGCCAGCCTGATTCTTGCGATGCTTGCTCTGATTAAAGTTTGGAAATTGCGCGGGCGCTGGTCTCAAAGGCCCGCTTACGCCGCGCTGTTCGCGGCAGGCTTTTGGGGAATGTCCATCGAAACGATATTGATGTTTTTATTCCAGTCCGTCACGGGCGCGCTGCACTGGCAGATGGGGATGCTGTTTTCCTGTTTTATGCTTGGGCTTGCTTTGGGCGGCGCTGTTTTCAGCTGGGTAAAAATCAAGCCGCAGTGGATGGTTATTTTCATGCTGGCTTTCTGTATCGTCTATTCCCTCAAGACCGCGGACGTGATTTCGAGATTTTCAGCTATGCCGTATCTTCAGGCCGGAATATTTTTTCTGATATTGCTTTTTTCCTCGGGTTTTATCTCGGGAGCCGTTTTTCCCGCGGCATTGCGCGCTGAAGAGAACGGCGCGAAGCTTTACGCGGCGGATTTATGGGGAGCATGTCTGGGCGGCATGCTTTCAAGTTCGATCTTTGCTCCTTTGCTGGGATTTAAGACCGCGATTCTGCTCTCCGCCGCGCCCTGCCTCGCTGTTTTTATAATGGTTGTAGTTCAGGAGATCACTGCCGCAATTAAGACAAGAGCGGCGAATTAAAACAGCGGTCCCGCCGTCTTGCTTTGTCTTTTCCGTTTTTTTTATTTACTGCGTCCCGTCTTTGTGGTTTTTTGTATACCGTTTACCGTCTACCTTCTCCGCCCCAAACAATCCTTAAAAGCAGTGAGTTTGGGGCGGCCCATTCTCAATGCTTTAACGGAAAGAATGGGCCGTCTATCGTCCCCTTGTCTTCCTCAAATGCGCTTACAGTAAAAAGCGAGATTTTTGTTTTCGGGTCTTTCCAGCAGTCTCTTGGAAGGCCTGCTTTCTGAGAGCAGAGTTCTTCAAGAAAGCCGGTTTTGTCCGGTATCTGCTCCCATACCTGCGGAAGAAAAAGTCCGCTGTTATAGCCCTGAGACAGTATAACTCCGTGTTTTTTTGGGATTATGCGCTCATGAGAAGCGGCGGCTTTTGCCTGAGAAAGCAGGGATATCTCGATATGGATTTTAGGCAGTTCCGTTTTGTCTACCG
>CAZFMJ010000068.1:8357-16092 GCA_964520045.1 uncultured Elusimicrobiales bacterium
CCGGAACCTATGGTCCTCAAGAGCGGCGGAACGCGCGGCAAAAACAACCGCGTCGCGCAGGGTCATTCTGGCTTGGGTTGTTCCGATACAGCCTCTTAATATTCCGTTTTCGGTAAGAGTCACGAATACCGCTGACGGAAGGTTAAAGGCCGGGTCTGAAAGAAGTTCCGGCTGAGGGAGTATGCCGTTCAGGGAGTTTTCAATGGTTTCGCGGGCCGTTTTAAGCAGAAATTTTTTCTGCTCCCGCGTCAGGCTTATGCCGTCGGCCGGAGGATTTGCCGAGCGCACAAAAGCCATAGCGCCGTATCCCACGGCTTTTTCAGGATTTGCATAAGGCGAATCCCCCGAATTGGCGTATTTTATGAGTATTCCTTTGTTCGCCCCCATTTCTTTCGCCGCGGAAATTCCGGCTATTGTTCCGGCCTCGCCGCAGTTTATCGTGTCGAGATTTTTTTCACGCCGGGACAGCAGAATTTCATTCGTCAGATGAAAAAAAGCCGGGTCCATTTTTTCAAGGGCAAGCAGGGAAGCCGTATCGATTTTTGACGCGATGTCCTTGGGCGGATAATGCGACAAATCGGCCGATACTATTATTACGGCCTTTTTCCCTTTTAATGCCCTGCCTAGAATGAGGCCTGCTTCCGCGGCTGTTTGAACGTCCTGCATGACTATGGGCAGAATTTTGAATTTGGATTTTATGCGCCGGATAAGAAAAGGCAGCTGGATTTCTATGGAATGCTCGCGCGCATGCGCTTCCGGCATATTTTGAAAAAGCGGAGACTGTTTCATGAGCGCGTTTGCCAGACCGCCGTCTATTTCAACCGCGCCCAGAGGAGTTTCAAAGGAGCCTGAAGCATAAAGAGCCGCTCCCGGCGTCATTGCGGTATGCGCCGAGCCTATTATCACCACAGTGTCGTACTCGTCCGACAGAGTTTTATATCCGGCGGCGGCCACGGGAGCGGAAAATACGTAGCCGGCATGCGGCACAAGAAGACAGCGCACTTGTCCCGCGAGTTTGGGCGGAGCCGGAGCGTTTTTAAGGTAAACGTCCACTTCTTTTTTTAGTTCTTCGGCGGACGCCGGATAAAACTGCCCCGCTACCGCGGGACTGCGAGTCGTGGAATTTTTCAATAGACTCTGCTGCCCCGCTACCGCGGGACTGCGAGTCGTGGAATTTTTCAATAGACTCGGCTGCCCGGCAACGTCCGGAGGCCTCGGCTTGGATTGTCCCATTCCTTCCTCAAAGGCTTTGAGAATGGGGCGGTCCAAACTCACTGCTTTTGAGGATGGTTTGGACTGTGCCGCGCATGAACAGACAATGGAAAACATAAATAGTAAAATTAAATATTTTTTCATAAAACGACGTGAGATGGAAGATGGTAAACGGTAGACGGTAAACATAAAAAGAAAAACAGAAAACGATTTGTTTTTTTGTCTTTTCTGTTCCATCTCCCTTCTACCGTTTACCTTCTTATTCATTCCATATTCCCGGTATTTTTGTGCCGTCAAACGGGCATTTGCCTTTGCCGGGTGTCAGAAGGTTCTTTAAAATGGCGTATCCGTATCTCTGCACCAGCGGCCGTTTGCATTTTGGGCAGTAAGTGGTTTCTCCCTCATGGCCGGCGACGTTGCCGACATATACGTAATGCAGTCCTTCTTTCATCGCGATGTCCCTTGCTTTTGTCAGCGTTTCCACCGGCGTCTGCGGCAGGTTCTGCAGTCTGTAGCCCGGGCTGAAGCGCGAGAAAAAAACAGGAGTGCCGGCGCCCATGTTTTCCTTTATCCATTTAGACATCGCTCTGAAACTTTCTTCGCCGTCGTTTAACGACGGCACCACCAGATTGACGACTTCCGTCATGGTATTGTTCTTTTTCAGCTCAAGCAGCGTCTCCTGAACATATCTGAGCTTTCCGCCGGAAAAATTTTCATAGAAATCTTCGTCAAAGCCTTTCAGGTCTATTTTGACCACGTCCATGAAGGGAAGGAGCTTTGAAAGCGGTTCCGGGTTTATATAGCCGGCGCTTACCATCACGTTTTTAATCCCGCTTTTTTTGGCGAGAACCGCGGTGTCGTGCATGTATTCGTAAAATATCACCGGCTCCGAATAGGTGTAGGCTATGGATTTTGATTTTGTGGCAAGAGCGTATTCCACGATTTTTTCCGGAAGCAGCTGCGCGGCCTCTTCATTCTTTGCCGTTCCGTAAATTCTGCCGTCCGGTCCCGCGGTCAGTTCAAGTTTTGATGGCACGAATATCGAGGACGGCGTCTGTTCCGGAAAAATCTGCGATATCTCCCAGTTCTGGCAGGCCTTGCAGGAAAGATTGCACCCCGCCGTGGCCAGGGAATATATGAGACTGCCCGGCAGGAGGTGATAAACCGGTTTTTTTTCAATCGGGTCGATATGCACGGATATGGGTTTTCCGTAGACAAGAGTTTTGAGTTTTCCGTTCGAGTTCATCCGCACCCTGCATCTTCCGCGCATGCCTTCGGGAAGATAGCACTTGAAAGGGCACAGCATGCACCTTACGCCGTTGCAGTAGGGGGGGCCGAAAAGACCGTCTTTCACGTTCGGATTTTTCGAGGGGAAAATATCCGCAAAGGCGGAGGAGGGGGGATGGCGTGCGATAAAAGCGGAAGCCCCCATGCAGGCCACGACGGACGTCAGCGCTATGATGAGCGAAACAAGTTTAGAAAACATAATCAGAGGGTAGAAGGGAGACGGTAGATGGTAGACGGCAAAATAAATCAAAGAACGGCAGAGTAAAAGAGGCAAAAGCAGATCGTAAACGGGAAATGGTAAAATAGAAATAGATATAAACCTTCGTCTGTTTTCTTGCTTCTACCTTGGTTCGTCTCAAGTAATTCCTCAAGTGCGGTTCGGTTTAGACTGACCCATTTTCAGGGCTTTTTCGAAAAGAATGAGACATTTTTAATTTGCCAGTTTTGTTTTCCGGTTTTGTTCTTTTGCTGTGAACCGTCTCCCGTCCCAAACCTTCCTTAGGAGCAGTGAGTTTGGGGCGGCCCATTCTCAAGACTTTTTCGGAAAGAATGGGCCGTCTACCGTTTACCTTCTTCTTACTTTATATACGCTTCGATGGAGTTTTTTCTGTAAAAGTCTTCGATTATTTCCCATGCTTCCTGCGCCTTTTCCGCATAATGAAAAAGGTTCAGGTCTTCTTTTGAAATAAAACCCCATTTTTCCATCGATTTAAAATTTATCACATCGTCCCAGAATTTCCTGCCGAACAGGATAATGGGAAATCTCCGCTTTTTTCCGGTCTGCACCAGGGTCAGCGCCTCGAAAAGTTCGTCCATGGTGCCGAATCCGCCCGGGAATACCACCAGCGCTCTTGAGCGCATCATAAAATGCATTTTGCGTATGGCAAAATAATGAAAGCGGAAGCAGAATTCCGGAGACACATACGGATTAGGGCCCTGTTCCATGGGCAGGGTGATGTTTAAACCTATGCTTTTCGCTCCCGCCTCGTAAGCTCCACGGTTTGCGGCTTCCATTATGCCCGGTCCGCCTCCGGTCACTATTATGAATTTGTTTTGTCCCGAAACCCCTTTTTCCGATACTATGCGGCCGAATTTCCGGGCCTCTTCATAGTATATGTGCGTCCGCACAAGCCTTTTGGCGGAATTTAGTTTGTTTTTGAGCAGGATATCGCCGGGTTCTTTTCTGCAGGCTTTTTCAAATTTTTTAATTCTTTCCTGCGAGTCTTCTTTCGACCATATCCTTGCGCTTCCAAATACTACTATCGTGCATTTTATGTCATGCTCTTTAAGCGCCATTTCCGGCTTTAGAAGCTCAAGCTGAAGCCGCACCGGCCTGAGATCTTCATTGCTTAAAAAATCCATATCCTGATATGCCCGCTTGAATGCGGGGGATTTTCTGAGCTTGAATATTCTGGGATCCTTAAAATAATTATGTATCACGGTTTCTCCTTTTATTAAGAGGGTAGAAGGTAGACGGAAAAAAGAAGACGAAAAAACAAATTTTCTCACACAAAGTCACAAAGGCACAAAGAATTATTCAGCAGGTAACCCTGTTTTTCTCCGCCATTTCTTCGCGGCTTAGTGTCTTCGTGTGAGGATTGCTTTTTCCCATCTTTCTACCCCAATCTCTTAATCTCATAATTTCACAATCTCGTCTTTTACTCTTCCTTCCAGCTTTTGCAGTATTCTGCCGCAAATCTTTTCGGGGGTAAGCCCGAGGGATTCATAGAGTTCCTGCGGTTTGCCGTGTTCGACGAATTTATCCGGTATCCCCAGCCTCAGCACCGGCGTTTTCAGAAGATCGCATTCATTTAAAAACTCCAGCGCCGCCGACCCGAATCCGCATGCCAGTACATTGTCTTCAACCGTGACCAGAAGCCGGCAGGAGGCGGAGGCTTCGGCGATAAGATTTTCGTCCAGAGGTTTTATAAATCGCATGTTCGCGACCCCGCAGGAAATGCCTTTTGCGCCGAGTATTCGCGAGGCTTCCAAGGCCGGATAGACGCCGGAGCCTATCGCCAGTATGTTTATCTCCGAGCCCCGTTTTATCCACGTTCCTTTGCCCGCTTCCAGCGTTTTCGGCTCCGCGTCCATGGGAACTCCGAAGCCGTGGCCTCTGGGATATCTCAGCACGGCCGGCATCTCAAGATAAAGAGCCGTTTTAAGGCAGTGCTGGAGATCGTTTTCATCCGCCGGCGCCATCAGCGTTATATCGGGAATCATGCGCAGGAAGCTTAAATCAAAAACTCCGTGGTGGGTGGGTCCGTCTTCGCCCACGATTCCGGCCCTGTCCAGAGCCAGAACTACGGGCAGTTTTTGGAGGCATACGTCATGCAGGATCTGGTCGAACGCTCTTTGGGCGAAGGAGGAATAAAGAGCCACCACGGGCTTTAAGCCTTCGCATGCCAGTCCCGCCGCGAATGTGACGGCGTGCTCTTCCGCTATGCCTACGTCGTAATAGCGTTTGGGGAAGCGGTCCCGGAAGGCGTCTAGTCCCGTGCCTTCGGGCATGGCCGCCGTTATGGCGGTTATCCTTAAATCTTTTTCCGCCAAATTTAACAGCGTTTTTGAAAAAACCTTTGTGAAGGTGGGGGGAAGAGGCAGGGGGGGGAGCTCCGGCCGTCCCGTTTCCCTGTCGAATATCCCGAGTCCGTGATAGGCTATGGGCTTTTCTTCCGCGGGGGCGTAGCCCTTGCCCTTTTTGGTTACGGCGTGAAGGAGCACGGGGCCCTTAAGCTGTTTGAGATAGCCCAGCACTTCCACCAGCTGTTTTACGTCGTGTCCGTCAATAGGGCCGAAGTAGCTGAATCCCATTTCCTCAAACAGCATGCCCGGGAAAAACAGCACCCTCGCCCTTTTTGCCACGCGGATTATGCTCTCTCCCCAAAACCGGAACCGGCGCAGGAAAAGCTCCAGCTTCCTTTCCGCATTGCACACTGTGCCGAGGGTAAGCAGTTTGGTTAAAAATCCCCCCAGCGCTCCGACTCTGCTGGAGATGAACATCTGATTGTCATTGAGCACTACGAGAAGGTCAGCGCCTATCTGCCCGGCGTTTTGAAGCGCCTCATAGGCCATCCCGCCCGTCATGCATCCGTCGGAAACTACCGCCACCACTTTAAAATCCTCCCGCTTATGGTCCCTTGCCGCCGCAATGCCCAAAGCTGCGGAAAGAGCGGTTGAGGCGTGTCCCGCGCCGAAAACATCGTATTCGGATTCATCTCTGCGCAGAAAACCGGAAAGCCCGCCTTTCTTTCGTATGGTTTCAAATCTTGTGAGTCTTCCCGTAAGGATTTTATGCGCGTAAGCCTGATGTCCGGTGTCGAAGACAAGCCTGTCCACCGGAGTGTTGTAGACATAATGAAGAGCCGTTATTATATCCGCTGCTCCAAGGCTTGAGCCCAGATGTCCGCCTGTTTCGCTTATCGTGTTTACGATCGTTTCACGTATCTCCTCGCACAACTGCGGGATCTGGCCGGCGGAGAGCTTGCGCAGATCGTGAGGGCTTCGTATTTTTGAAAGAATATTCACAGCTTCCATATTATTATGAGGACGGTAAAAGGTAAATGGAAGACGGTAGACGGAAGAAAATAAGCAGAAAAAATTTATGTCTGTTTTTGTTTTGCCATCTGTCGTTTACAGGCTATCTTCTGCCAACTTAATCTACAACCTACAGTCCACATTCTTAATCACCGTCTTTCATCTCCTGTTTTTCTTTTTCTGTCTGCCGTCTTCCGTTTATCTTTAATCCGTTCAACTGCCGTCTTTTATTTCTATTTTTTTCATTCACCGTCTACCGTTTATTTTCGTTGTTCTTCCGTCCCCATGTCTGTTTTACCTTTTTTCCATTCCCTGTTTTTTTGTTTACCGTCTACCATCTCCCGTCTACCGTTTACCTTCTTCTTATCGGTCTCTTGCAACTATATAATCGGCTATTTCATGGAGCGGTCTTGCCTGCTTACCGCCGAATTTTATCATATTTGCGCTTTCATGGGCCCTTTTTATCCACCACAGCGCTTTTTCCCCGGCTTGTTCAATGCCGTAAAGGGAGGCATATGTCAATTTTTTATTTTTTGCGTCGCTTCCGCTTTTCCCAAGCCTTTTTTTGTTTCCCGTCACATCCAGAATATCGTCCGCTATCTGGAAAGCCAGACCTATAGCTTTGCCGTATCGGGAGTAATGGGACAGAAGGCTTTTCTTCGCTCCTCCGAGCAGAGCTCCTATTTCGCAGGAGGCTTCTATTAAAGCGGCGGTTTTATTAAGGTGGATATAATCAAGAAGTTCGGCATGTGATTTTATTTTCCCCGCCGCGCGCGGCAATCCTTCAGCTTCAAGGTCCGCCGTTTGTCCGCCCACCATGCCTTCCGCTCCCGCCTTCATGGAAAGTATTTCAATAGCGCGAAGGACCCTGTCCGCGTCGATGCCTTTTATCCGCGCATTCAGGCAGAGGACGGTAAAGGCATGAGTAAGCAAAGCGTCTCCGGCAAGCACCGCCGTTCCTTCGCCGAAGACTTTGTGATTTGTCGGTTTGCCTCTTCTGAAATCATCGTCGTCCATCGCCGGAAGGTCGTCGTGTATGAGGGAATAGGTGTGCAGTAATTCCATGGCGCAGGCCGCCGGCAGGACATCGCGCGCGGTTCCTCCGGCGGTTTCGGCGCAGGCCAGCACAAGAATCGGCCGCAGCCGCTTCCCTCCGGCTTTCACCGAATAGCGCATGGCTTCGACAAGCGACCGGGGCGCATCGGTAAGCCGGTCAAGAAAGGAGTCAAGGCCGTTTTCTATGAGCGGAAGTTTTTTTGAAAAATATTTTTCAAGCCAGGTCATTTGTAAAATTATACAAAATATGTATACTCAATGAAGACGGTAGATGGTAAACGGTAGATGGTAAACGGAAAAACAAAACTAAAAAGCAAGTCCTAATACGGTAAATGGGTTGTTTTTTTGTTCCATCTACCGTTTACCGTCTACCTCTTACCTTTTCCCAAATGGAGATTAATTATGAATTTTAAAAGCGTGAATGTTATGTCTAAAACTGTTTTATCGGGTTTGTTTTCTTTGGTTTTTACCGCTTCCGCATGGGCGGCAAAACCTAATGTGCTGATACTGCTTGACACTTCGGGCAGTATGAGTAATTCTGTGACTACTCTGGCTCCTTATAATTCTTCAACGCAATATGCGGATAAAGGCTACACGCGCACTGTGGTTTATCAGCAGATTGAAGCAGGTATGACCTATACTA
>CAZFMJ010000069.1:0-15569 GCA_964520045.1 uncultured Elusimicrobiales bacterium
GGAAAACCGATTGTTTTTCGACTGAGAATAGCATTTTCTTCCAGCGGAACTTCAGATTAAAGACGCAAAACTTAAAGTTACGGCTTCAATACAGGCGGACCAGTTGAGGATCGCGTCGAGATCAAAAGATGAACTGCAGGCGGCAATGGCTCTTCTTAAAGGCGGAAATTTCGGCCTTGAACTGCAGTTTGTCAATTACCGGTAACAATACAGGTCACCAAGTCACCAGTTTCCAGTCACCCATGCAGAAGTTGCAAATCATTGGTTCCCATTTGCCAAGTTTCTGATTTTATCTGATGGTTTTCTATTGTCTGGTGACCTGGTGTGCTGGTGACTGGCAGCCTTCTTATATCGCCTGCAGGGCCGTGTTGAATTCTGCCGGGGTATGGAACCTGTTCTGCGGGTCAGGATCAAGAGCCCGCGCCAAAAGCGCGTTTATTTCTTTCGGCAGGCCGGGCACCACCGATGACGCCGGCCTGTAAATTTTATGGGTTTTCTGATAGGAAAAATTAGGCCCGGTAAAAGGCAGTTCGCCGGTTAAAACTTCATACAGGCAGATTCCCAAAGAGAATATATCTGATTCCTTTCTGGTATACCCCGTATCCTGTTCCGGGGGCATATAGGCCGGGCTTCCCCCTACTTCAGTAAGCCGCGCCATTGTTTCCATGGCTTTTCTTGCTATGCCGAAATCCATAACTTTTATCTGGCCGTCGTTGCAGACCATGATATTGGAAAGTTTCAGGTCGCGGTGGATTATATTTTTGGAATGGGCGTAATCAAGAGCCTCGCATATTTCAGCAAAAAGCGGTTTGGCGTATTCAAGCGGCACTCTGAATTCGGTCTCCAGTTTTTTATCCAGAGAAACGCCTTCCACATATTCAAACACAAGATATAAATCGTTTTCTTCTTCAAAAGCGGTGTATATTTCGGCGATATTGGGATGCTTTAACGCGGCGACGGTCCTTGCCTCGGTGAGGAAGCGGTTCTTTTCTTTTTCTTCCGCTTTTATCTCATCCCTCATTTTTTTTATCGCCACCGTGCGGCCCAGGGACTGGTCCACCGCCTCGTAAACTATTCCCATCCCGCCGTGCCCAACTTCGCGGGTTATCTGATATTTACCGGAAAGAACGCCTTCGGGAAGAACAATAGGAGCTTTTGAGTTTAAGTTTTTCGCGGAAAACGAAGCTGTCCGGGGACCGGAGAATATATGAATAAGCCCCACGCCTATCAGTATGCCGCCGCTTACGGTAAAAATAAGGAGTATTATAAATCTGCGGGCAGGATTTTCCCGCTCGGATCCTTCTTCGCTTTCTGCATAATCAGCGGATTGTTTTTCTTTCGGAAAAGCGTCTCCCCTGTATTTAAACCCGGCTGCTTGTCCTCCGTATTGGGCTAGAGCATCCTGAAATTTCGGCTTATATGTCCGGTCAAGCACCGCGGCCTGCTGAAAATCGTCAAGCATTTGTTTGTAATTCCCAAGTTTTTCCGAAGCCGTGCCCCTGTTAAACCAGGCGTCGGCCATGGCCGGTTCCATTTCTATCGCAAGGGTGGCGTCAATTTTAGCTTCCTGAAATTGGCCTATCTGGTTAAGCGCCCATGCCCGTATGTTCAGGGCCATGGAACTTCCCGGTTCTTTTCTAAGAGCTTCGGTGGCGTCGCGCACCGCGTCCTGATATTGTTTAAGAAAATTATATGAGGCGGCCCGTTCAATATAAGCCTGCGCATTGCCCGGATTTCTTTCTATCGCAAGGGTCGCGTATTTCACGGCCCCCTCATAATCCCCGAGGCTTAGTTTGGCGGCGGCATTATTGGCGTAAGACTGGGATTTTGAATAATCCTGCGAATTAACCATGGTGGCTGCGGCGGCCGTATGAGCGTTGTTCCCGGAATAATCCGCATTCGGGCCGGCGTCCGGCTTATCGGTTCTTGCGGGCTGCTGCCTGTCCTGCTGATATGATGATCTGGAAAAATTTTCTTTCAAAGATTTGATGGAGCGCAAAGACGTGTATGCCGGAGCGGAGCGCGAAGAATAGCGGTTCGCGTCCATAAGCATGACAAGAACGCGCGCCGATTCGTCTTCCGGGTCGATTTCAATGGCTCTGCGCATGTCTTCAAGGGCGCCCCTTCTGTTTTTTAAGGCATGTCTTGCCAATGCCCTCGCTTTCAGCGCGTCGTTGTTCCTTATATTGCGGTCATTGAGAATAGCGATGGTCGCATGCGCCTCGGCTTCATGGTAATCGTTCAGCGCGTTATAAGCTTCCGCCAATGCCGTCTGGACGGCGGAATCGGTAGGGAACTCGTCGTGGAGCTTTTTGGCCTGCTGTTTTATTTTGTTCTCATCATGGGCGTCGGTATGCTTTTTTAGGTCCAGTATGGCGTAAATAGGGCTTGTCGGGGATTTGGACCGGACGGGATCGGAGTTGGCTATTTCGGGAGGAATGTGTCCGAATCCGCCGAGCGCCGACAGAACGAGAGAGTATTCTTCTTTCGACATATTTCCCTGCGCCACTTTGCCGGGAAGCCTGTACAGCATGGAAGCCATGCGGTTGCTGTTCCTGTCCAGGAATACCTTGATGAATTCCGGTCTTGATCCGTCCATTATTTTAAGCAGGGCGCGCGCCGACTCCTCGGGGTTCGAGGCCAGATTTTTTCTGAACGCTTTGAAATATTCCCTTTTTTCCATCACTTCGGGAGGAGGCAGACGTTTATATATTTGAGAGGGCTCGGGTTTTGTTTCTTTCTCCGGTTTATTTTCAAACTGGGCGGAGACCGGCGTTCCGTCCGGATTTAGAGGAGTATTCGGCCGGGAATCAACGCAAAGGCCTCGAACGGTAAATCCGAGGATCAATGCCAGTATAAAACTTGCGGAGCGGAATATGTGCATATAGTATCCTGCGTCTACTATATTATTAGCAATAGAGAACCGATAGTCAAGGGCCAAAGGTCCCGTAATAAAATAGTAAATTAGGGCAATGAATTTTCTCCCTGTTAATTTTTGTAGAATTTATCATGCGGTTTTGTTTCCAGGGGGGTATTATGAAAAACCGGACGACGGGTAAAATTAAAAAAATCGCGATCAACACGGGAGGGGGGGATGCCCCGGGCCTTAACGCCGTCATAAGAGCGACGGTTATTTCCGCCTTGAACAGAGGCTGGGAATGCGTCGGCATAAGGCACGGCTATAACGGCATTATGCTTCCGGAAAATTACCCCGAAGGGGACGGCCTTATCCCGCTGACCCGCAAATCCGTCAGCGGAATCACTCATCTCGGAGGCACCATACTCGGGACCACGAATAGAGGAAATCCGCTTAAATATCCCGTCAAAGGTCCCGGCGGCAAACTTTATGAAAAGGACCGTTCGGACGAGATAGTGTCGGCTTTCAAAAAGAACAATATCGACGCATTGGTCGCCATAGGCGGGGACGGGTCTTTGACCATCGCCAATGTGCTTTCCGAGAAAGGCATACGGACGGTAGGTGTGCCCAAGACCATAGACAATGATCTGGATAAAACGGTTATAACTTTCGGATTTGACACTGCTGTTTCCTTTGCCACCGAATGCATCGACAGACTGCATTCCACGGCCGAGGCGCACGGCCGCATTATGATAGTTGAGGTTATGGGCCGTTATGCCGGCTGGATAGCGCTGAATGTCGGAGTTTCCGGGAGCGCGGATGCCATATTGATACCGGAGATACCTTATGACATCGCCAAGGTGGCGCAGGCGCTTAAACTTAGGGAGCAAAGAGGCAAGCATTACGGGATCGTGGTTGTGGCCGAAGGCGCCAGGCCCAAAGGCGGCGAGGTTTCCGTTCTGAGCCGTGAGATAGGCAGGGCGGAAAAGCTCGGAGGGGCCGGAGAGCGCACGGCCGTTGAATTGGGAAAACTCACGGGTAAAGAATGCAGAACGGTGGTGCTCGGACACTTGCTGCGCGGCGGCCGTCCCACCACTTTTGACCGGCTTATTTCGCTCAGGTTCGGCGCGGCCGCGGTCCGCGCTCTGGAAGAGGGAAAGTCCGGCGTTATGGTGGCCCTTGATCCGCCTGCGGTGCGCTATGTTCCGCTCAAACAGGCGACCAGCCGCATGAAGACGGTTCCGCTTGACTGCGACACAATACGCACCGCCAGAGATTTAGGCATCAGTTTCGGGGACTAACAGACTCAATTTGGTTTTTATCCGCATGTTAACTATAATGTCTTAGGGTATTTCCTGATGAAAAATAATAAGTTAAGCGTAGACAAAGACGGATATATGAAGGTTGAGCTGATGCTAAACAGCCGGCCTGTTGCATGGCATATCCGTCCCGGCGACTATCTTATCGATATACTAAGGAAAAAGGGCTGTAAGGGAGTTAAAAAGGGATGCGAAACGGGAGATTGCGGAACCTGCGCTGTTTTGCTGGACGGCATCCCTGTTCTTTCCTGTCTTATGCTCGCCGCGCAGGCGCATGGCAGGAGTATAATAACCATAGAGGGTCTAGGCAGTCCCCTGAAACCCCATGCGCTTCAGCGGGCTTTTGCCGAAACAGGAGCCGTGCAGTGCGGATTTTGCACCCCGGGCATGATAATCGCGGCCAAAGGGCTTTTGGATGAAAACCCCGAGCCGGATGAAGACGAAATACGGCATGCGCTGGACGGCAATTTATGCAGATGCACCGGATATGTCAAGCCGGTTGAAGCCGTTAAGTTAGCCGCAGGCAGAATGACAAGAAAGTAGTAAGTGGTAAAATTTAAGTTGTAAGCAAGCAAACAGAATACGGATACAAGGGTGTAGTAGTGGGGAGATTGACGGAGTATTCTTTATACTTACCGCTTACAACTTATCGCTTATAACTTTATTATGAAACAAAAATCGCTGTTCAGATGCCAGGAGTGCGGTTTTTCTTCCGCTAAATGGATGGGGCAGTGTTCCGACTGCGGAAAATGGAATACCCTTGTTGAGGAAGCCGTTTTAATGCCTGTCAAAGGGCAGGGAAAATCAAGGTCATTCACCGAATTTTCGTCTGAAATAAGTCTTCTTTCGGATGAAAGCGCCGCGGAGAATGCCAGAAGACCTACCGGCATAGGCGAATTTGACCGGCTTTTGGCCGGAGGTCTTGTCCCGGGCCAGGTTGTGCTTCTTGCGGGGCCTCCCGGCATAGGGAAATCCACCATAATGCTTCAGGCCGCGGCGGGGATGGCCGGAGCCGCGGATGCCGGAAAGATTTTATATGTATCGGGAGAAGAGTCTCCCGAGCAGGTGCGGTCGAGGGCGGGCAGGCTTGGTATAAAATCCGGGAACATTTATCTTGTTTCCGAGACAAATCTTGCTAAAATAATAGAGGCTTTCAATAAAATTAAACCTTCGGTCGTGGTGCTGGATTCAATACAGACCGTTTTTCATCCTGAGTATTACGGAAGCCCAGGTTCCGTGGGGCAGGTAAGGGAATGTTCCTCCGAATTACTGAGGGTGTGCAAATCCGCAGGAGCGATAGCTTTTATATTGGGACATGTGACCAAGGAAGGCAGTCTTGCGGGGCCCAAAGTGCTGGAGCATATAGTTGACACGGTTTTATATTTTGACACCGAGAAAAACAATGTGCTCAGGATTTTAAGGGCGTATAAGAACAGGTTCGGCTCTACGTCTGAAGTCGGTATATTTGAGATGGGAGAAAAGGGCCTTTCCGGCGTCGACGACGCCGGCGCCTTTTTCGCGGGGGTTGACAGGGACAAACCCGCGGCAGGCAGGGCTTTTTCCATAGTTATGGAAGGTACGCGTCCTCTTCTTGCCGAACTGCAGGCGCTGGTGTCTCCCACCCGGTATCCGTTTCCCCGGCGAATGGCTACCGGAGTGGATCTTAACCGCATGCAGATTATGATCGCGGCGCTGGAAAAGCATGTTAAACTCAGGCTTGAAAATGCCGATGTTTTTGTAAATATCGCGGGCGGCATCAAATTCAAAGACCCGGCAATGGATTTGGCTCTTTGCGCCGCCGTTATAAGCTCTGCGAGGGAAGCGGCTCTTCCCGCCGATGCGGTATTTATAGGGGAAGCCGGAATTCTGGGACAGGCGGCCCGCACCGCATGGATGGCGCAGAGGCTCAAAGAGGCCGAAAGACTTGGGTTTAAAAAGGCGTTTGCGCCGGCTCTCCCGTCAAAGGAGATGCCGCGCCTGAAATCGCTTAAAATAATTGAGGTCAATGATCTGGAATGTTTGTCTGCATTTATAAGAGATGGTAAACGGGAGATGGAAGACGGTAGACGGTAAAGGTGGGAGGGAAAAAGAATTAAGAAGCTGCTGGCTGGCCGACAGGTTATCGGGTAATTATTTGTGGAAACGGCAGATGGAAAACGGAAAAGAAGGTTTGTTTTACCTTCTACCATTTACCGTTTACCGTCTACTCTTGAAAAAACAACGGAGGAAATATGCTGGTTTGGACGTTTAGAATAATAGCGGTGGCGGGTTTGCCCGTGCTTACTTACTACCAGATTTCAAGCGACTGGAGAGGAATAGCCGCCGGGGCGGCGGCGGGAGTAACGCTGGTTTTAATGGAGTTCTTGCTTGAAAGCATAAGTCTTATGACTATAATAATCGGAATAGTAGGCGCCATATTCGGCGTGCTTTTGGCTAAGCTTCTTGAATACGCCGTTGTTCAGATTGATGTTGTTTTTTTGACCGTGATTTGGACGAAGTATTCTCTGCTGTTCAGGTTTTCGCTTGCGCTTTTGGGGGTTATGATAGCGATAAGAAAGGCGCCCGAGCTCGAGGAACTTGATCAGGATATTTCTTCCCTGGGAAAAAGGCAGGGCAAAAATATAAAAATACTCGACACCAGCGCCATAGTCGACGGAAGGATAATAGATATATGCGATACTAAGTTCATTTCGGGGATGCTGGTGGTGCCGAGGTTCGTGCTAAATGAACTGCATGCTCTTGCCGACTGTCCCGATTCCCTGAAACGCGCAAGGGGAAGAAGAGGGCTTGATATATTGGCCCGTCTGCAGGAGTCAAAAGAATTCCCCCTGAAAGTGATGGACAGGGACGTTCAGGAAATTCAGGATGTGGACGCTAAAGTGATAAGAATAGCCAAAGAGCTCGGCGCTTTTGTGATAACCACTGATTTTAATATGAACAAAATGGCGGTTTTGGAGGGAGTGCCGGTTTTGAATATAAACGATCTTGCCGCGGCGTTGAAGCCCATAGTTCTGCCGGGCGAAACGATGTCCATTTTTGTGATGAAGGAAGGAAGGGAAAAAGATCAGGGCATAGGATATCTGGATGACGGCACCATGGTGGTTGTCGAAGAAGGAAGAAAGCTCATAGGGAAAAAAATAGAAGTTTCCGTGCATTCCATACTGCAGACTTCCGCGGGAAGGATGATTTTTGCAAAATTCAAAGCCGATAAAAGCCATGAACCAGAGCGCGAGTAAGGAAGCTAAAAAAACAGGCGCGTCCAGATGCGCGGCCGTTATAGTGGCCGGCGGGACCGGAACGCGCATGGGCAGGGAAAAACAGTTTTTGGAGATACAGGGAACTCCGATGGCCTTGTGGTCGGTGGAGGCTTTCGCCGGTTTGGGCTTTGATGAAATAATTCTGGTCACGACCGCAGAAAATATTAAACGGCACGCCGGATTATGGGCGGACAGAAATGTTCGCGCCGTAGAGTCGGGCGGAACCCGCCTTGAATCCGTGCGCAACGGAGTTAAAGCCGTTTCCCGTGATATTGATATAGTAGCTGTGCATGACGGCGCAAGGCCTTTGGTTTCCCGCGAGCTGATATTAAAATGCGTGGGAGAGACCGAAAAATACGGGGCTTGTGTTCCGGCGGTTCCGGTAAAAGATACGCTAAAAGTGTCTTTGAAGGGAGAATTTGTGCATGAAACCGCCGACAGGGCGAAATATTGGGCGGCTCAGACCCCGCAGTGCTACAGGCGCGGGATTCTTGTGGAAGCGCTTGAAAAATACTGCGGGGAAAAGGATGCCACCGATGAATCCCAGCTGGTGGAAAAAGCCGGCTACAAAGTGCGTATAACGCCTTCCGGCTATGATAATATAAAGGTTACTACGCCCGAAGACCTGATTGCGGCGCAAGCGCTTATGAAAAACAAACAGAAGATATCGGTTGATCCAAAGCCTGCCGCCGCGGAGCAGAGCCGCGGCTCCTCCGGCAATATAAGAGTCGGATTCGGATATGATATACACAGGATGGTGTCAGGCAGGCCTTTTGTTCTGGGCGGAATACGCCTGGATCATTCGAAAGGACTGCTGGGGCATTCGGACGGAGACGTCATACTTCACGCCGCCTGCGACGCCGCTCTGGGAGCGGCTGCCGCCGGAGAAATAGGGATGTTCTTCCCTCCAACGGATTTGACGATAATGGGCATATCAAGCGTTGTCATCGCGGAGAAGGTGCTTGCGGTGCTGGACAAAAAAGGCGTGAAGCTTTTACAGATGGATATTTCCGTGGTGGCCGAAGAGCCCAAGCTTAAGCCGCATTATCCGGCTTTGCGCGAATCCGTGGCCGGGATTTTCCGTCTTCCGCTTGAAAATGTGAGCGTGAAAGCCAAAAGCCGGGAAGGTTTGGGAGAGATAGGCCGCGGAGAGGCCGTGATGTGCTTCGCTGTCGTTACGGTAAGTATGAATAAGGCAGGCTGAAGGAGGAAGGCAGAGAGCTGGAAATTTTGCGGCTTAAATCTGACAACTAATGATATGGATATATTCAGACTAATAGCCTTCGGTCTTCCTTCCGCTATGGCGTTGGCGGGCAGGCAGGCTAAACTACCTAAATACATTGCGGTTTGTATATCCGCGGGCTTTTTTTTGCTGTGCGGATGTTCAGCTAAAAAACTCGGGAATGTGCAGAATGTGGATGTGAGACCGGCAGGGCCTAATTCCGCGGTGGTTGTGTCTTCCAAAAAATATTCACTGGGAAGAGCGCTTAATCCCAAAAAAGAACAGGCTTTTCAGGACAGGGTGATGATATCCGCCGATTCGGCGCGGAAAAAAATTACGGGAAGCGCGGGTATTCCCGATATAGGATTTAACTACACAATAACGCCGAAGGGCGTTGTCTATCCCTTTTCCGAAGTGGAGATCGAATGTGTCGTTCAGTCCAGATATGCCGGGCGTTACGGCGCAGATCTTTGCTCCGCAATGTTCGATATGATAGACGCCAAGTTCCCCGCACAATAATATGCCGGTATTCCTTTATAACACGCTTTCCAGAACCAAACAGGAATTTACTCCTATTGAGCCGTATGAAGCCGGCATGTATGTCTGCGGGCCTACGGTGTATAATTACGCTCATGTGGGCAATTTGAGGGCGTATATTTTCAGCGACACATTAAGGCGGATGCTTGAACTGGCGGGTTTTAAGGTCAAGCATGTTATGAATATAACCGATGTCGGCCATCTTGCTTCGGATGCCGATGAGGGCGAAGATAAAATAGAGGCCGGCGCAAAACGGGACGGAAAGTCCGCCCATGAAATAGCCCGCTTTTACGCCAATGCCTTTTTCGGCGATTTTTCAAGCATCAACTGCCTTTGCCCCACGATAATATGCGAAGCCACTCAGCATATACCGGAGATGCAGAGGCTGATAAAGAAGCTGGAGGACAAAGGATTCACCTATAGAATTTCCGACGGGATATACTTTGACACTTCAAAATTTCCCTCGTACGGCGAGCTTGCGGGCAGAAGCCACATAGACGGTCTTAGAAAGGGGGCGCGCGTTGAATTTAATAGGGAAAAAAGAAATCCCGCTGATTTCGCGCTGTGGAAATTTTCACCGGCCGGAATAAAACGCCAGCAGGAATGGGATTCTCCTTGGGGAACGGGCTTCCCCGGCTGGCATATTGAATGCTCCGCCATGTCTATGAAATATCTGGGGGAGACTTTTGATATACATTGCGGAGGAGTCGACCATATCGCCGTGCACCATACAAATGAGATAGCGCAGGCGGAGGCCGCCACCGGTACGCAGTTCGTAAAATTCTGGATGCACAATGATTTTCTTGTTATGAGCGGGACGGAAAAGATGGCCAAATCAGCCGGAAATTTCGTCACCCTTAAAACTCTGGAAGACAAGGGGTATGAGCCTTTGGCTTACAGATACCTTTGTCTGGGGGCGCATTACAGGACTCAGCTTGAATTTTCATGGAAAGCCCTTGATTTCGCTTCCAAAAGTCTTTCAACCATGCGTGAAAATATTTGGAAATTGCAGGATGAATTCGGAGACGTGAGATGCGGAGACGGCAGGAATGCGGATAATATTATCCCTTTTCAGGAAAAATTTATAAATGCCGTTACGGATGACTTGAACGCTCCGCAGGCGCTTGCGGTTTTGTGGGATGTTTTGCGCAACGCCGCTCTTTCCGGAGTTGAAAAACTTGCTTTCACGAAATATGCCGACAAGGTTTTGGGGCTGGATCTGCTTTCGCCCCGCAAAGAGGAAAAATTAAGCGAAGAGCTCATGCTCCTTGTAAATGCCAGAGAGCAGGCTAGAAAAGATAAAGATTTTAAAAAGGCCGACGAGCTTAGAAAAAAACTTCTGGAAAACAACGTAGTTCTCGAAGACACCCCCGCGGGTCCCCGTTGGAAATTTATAAAAAAATAATTGATATGCGCCCAGTAAAAACAAATAAGATGCGCAAAGAGCATATACTTAAACCCGTGACCGATGAATACATAGATTCTATCAGGGGAACGCTTAAAACTGCGGGAAAGGCTCTTGGCGCGCTTAAGGAAGAAAAAAACAAGGGAAAAATGTTGTGAGCGTCAGGGTTTTGGATTTAAGCGCATACTATAGAAATTTTCTTTTTTGGGGCATTATTTCCCATTTTGCGGGTTTTGCGCATCTTTGCGGCTAATTTCCGCTCGTTTTTTAATTTCCTTGATGAGTCCGGCAAAAATTATCCGGTGTATGGGGTAGAGTCCGTACCAGTAAAGATTTCCCCAAAATCCTTTGGGTTCGAAATAGGCCGTCTGGCGCAGCGTAGAAATATTATTGTTTTTTTCTATGCTTTCAAATTGAAGCCAGGCTTTTCCGGGAAGCTTCATCTCAGCCCTCAAAAGCATAAGTTTATCCTGTATAACCCTTTCAACGCGCCAGAAATCCAGGGGTTCGCCCTGTTGTATTATATCTTTGTGCCGTCTTCCCCTGCGCATGCCTACGCCGCCTATAATGCGGTCGATGAATGCCCTTAATGTCCACATAAAATCCCAAAAATACCAGCCCCTGCTTCCGCCTATGCCAGAATATACGGAGAATATGTTTTTGGCCGGAGCTGAAACGTCCGCAATCCGCTCGTCGCATATCAGGCCTTCGTTTACGCGCAGACTGTAAAGGGAAGCCTGTTTGGGAAAAAGCGCCATTGTCCAGCTGGTTTCAATATTATCTTCCTGTATGCGCATCAGCGCGTAACGCACTGCGGTGGCATAATCCAAAGGTTTTATCGCAGGGAACATTTCTAAAACGGCAGTTTCCCGGCAGACGACTTCGTTTTGAAGGCTTTCTATCAGCGGAAGGGCGTAGCCGGCCGGTATCGGAGTAAGAATTCCCACCCATTTCGCGCATACCGAAGGCGTCCAGAAAGGCGCTGGAATAAAAAAACGTTTTAGTCCGCGCAGTTCCGCATAGGTTTCAAGCATTTGTTTGTAAGTGAGAGTTCCCGCGCCTCCTATTTCAAGAATTCTGCCGGCGGATACGGGGGTTTCAAGGCAGGAAACTAAATAATTCAAAACATCCCGTATTGCAATGGGCTGGCATTTTGTTTCCAGCCAGTCAAAAGAAAGAATCACCGGCAGGCGTTCCACAAGACATCGTATCATTTCAAACGAAACGCTTCCCGAGCCCACGATCACCGCCGCTTTAAATTCTGTTACGGGTACGCCGGACTGCCTTAAAATTTCGCCTACTTTATGGCGGCTTTCAAGATGCCGCGACAGCTTTGTCTCGGGATTTCCCAGACCTCCGAGATAGATGATTCTTTTTACGCCGTTTTTTGCCGCGGCTTTTGCAAAATTGTGCGCCGCAGCGGCATCGTGTTTTGTGAAATCAGGCTCATTGCCTGCCATGGAGTGTATGAGGTAAAAAGCGGTGTCTATGTTTTCAAGGGCGGGTTCAAGGCTTTCCGGCTCAAGGGCGTCGGCTCCGACTATTTCGGCGGAACTCCATTTTCTTCCCTCAAGATGTTCGGGACGGCGGGCCAGACAGCGTACTTTGTAGCCGCGTTCAAGAAGGCGCGGCACAAGCCGTCCGCCGATGTATCCCGTAGCTCCGGCAACCAGCAGTTTCTGCTCAATCATGAAGGGCGCTTCTTACCGCATAATCTGAACCCTGCCTATGGAGGGTTGGGGAACCAGAGCTTTTGAAATAGCGCTTACTCCTTCCCCCACATAAAGAGAAGCGATAAGGACAATGCTGGCAAGCAGTATTCCCATCGCTATATTTCCTTTCTGTAATTCTTTCCCGGGCTCTATCCTTTTGGCCAGTTTTCCGAAAAGCCGCAAAGTCAGCGATATGGTTATGACCGCCAGCGCCAGCGACAGCACTAAGTTCCCCGCCGCAATAAGGCACAACTGCCATAGGGCAAGCCCGTTTTCAGCCGGCGCTGAAATATAAAGGCGGAACATGCCCACTATGGCGGCTATTCCCTTCTGCAGTATCATTGAGGCCGAAAAGAGTATCGAGGCGACGAGTATTCCCACCGCCGAATTGCCGTTTTTTATTTCCGTCTCCATGTTGAAGTCCGGGTTCGCGCGGATAAAGACGCGGTATGTCAGGTAAATAATAATGCCCGACATCACGACCGATAGAACGAATTCAAACATACTGACCAGCAGACGCGTGATAAACATGTAATCTCCTTTTATATCGGATCTATTCTGTATCCCTCCGCGCTTTCAAGCAGAGGAATAGTTTCTCTTCCCACTGTGCCGGGCGGAAGCCATGCGGGCCCCGCGGGTTCAATCAGCACATACTGCGTTCCGCCGTGTTCTATGAATAAATCTCCTTTGCCGGGGCTCAGGCGCACTCCCATAAGATAATGGCCCGGCACCGCAACGCCCACTATTTTCATTCCGCTCCAATTGCCGAGTATGGATGCCAGAAGGCCTGTCTTCGTGTCGCAGTCTCCCCACCCGCTCAGCATGGAATTGACGGGCGAAAGTATTCCTCCCGTATGTTTTGAGCCCGCTGTTTCGGACGGCTGTCTGTATCGTATCGCGGTCTGCACGAGCGAGGTCACCGCGCCTATGGTATCCTGCGTTCCATAGCGGTTCTGCGCGGCGATTTTATCAAAAGCCGCGGCCGCGGCTTTAAGATACGGGATGCTGTGTTTTATGACCTTGGGCATATTTACTTCTATGACATTGCCTTTTTTTAAGCAGAATTTCCTGTTTTCAAGATAACCGCGCAGCTGTTTTTTATAATCAGCGTCGATTGCGCCCACTGTTTTGTCAAGGCGCGCCTGCGAATAATTGTTTTTTACGGCGGCTTTATACGCGGCCTGCCTCGTCTTTTCATGCCAATTTTTAAGGCGCGTAAGCTCTTTTTCGCAATAACCGTAACCGGCTTCATATTCGGCGAATTCTTTTTTCGGCATTGAAAAATTTATCCTCAGGGCGTCGCGGTTAAAATTTTTAAAACTGTATTCGGCCCGGACTATTTCCTCCGAAGGTTTTGCGGAATATTTTTTTGCCGGCAAAACCGGCTTGCTCTCTTGGGGGGCGGTTTTTTCCGGTTCTCCGGCTGTTTCTTCCGGTTCGCCGCCGCTTTCATCGGCCGCCCCGGTTTCTTCTTCAGTTTCCGGAGCTTCCCATTCATCGCTCGAAGATTTTGAAAAAGAGGGGGCGCCGAATTCGCCGGCTCCCGGGACAGAGTCTTGTTCCGGCGTTTCGTCCTCAGACAGCGGGACATTATCCTGCGGGTCTCCGCCTTCGGATAAGTATTCACCGTCTGAAGATTGGCCGTAAATGAGCGCCTTGACGGTTTCGTCGGAAAAGGCGGATTGTTTTTCAACCCGCAGGCAGACAGAAGCGTTCAGGGTAAATGAAAACAAACTCAAAAACACAAAGCCGCGAAGTCCGGTATCGGCAGTCATGATTTTTATTATATAAAACTGCGGGTCATATTTTAGATGATTTTTTTGTAATCGTCGGTTTGATTGTAATTTAAAAATTTCGCCATGGGATTGCAACAGATCATGGGGAGTCAGGGTCGGTTTGGCAAGGGTCTAAATTTTTTTAGAAAGGGGCCGGAAGACCCATCCGAAAATTCCCGGAAGCTGGCATAATTGTACCGATCACGATCAGATTATTTGAATAGTTCGGTTGAAAGCTTGAACTTCACGTGAGGAGGAGAAAAAATGAAGACGTTTTTAAGTGTGTTGGCGGTAACATTGTGTGTGTCAATCGCTGGGGCGAATGACGGCGCAATATTCATTCTTAGGGCGCAAGACGGCAAAATGGCCGCAATAACGGGCATTGCGGCCGGACAAACCGGTATTTCCAGCCTGCCCCCTGACGTAGTGGAGTCAATCTATGTGCCGGGGAAAAACGCGTATGAAAAGCTGAGGAACCTGTATAATCAGGGAAACCCCGTAACCGAGTATGCGGATGTGGAGGGTTTTTGCCGCGGGGTTTGGGTTTCAACCACATCTCAAACTTCGCTTGTAGATACCGTGCTTGCGGGTTTGTTTATTGAGACATCGGGCGGCGGACCTGTGTTTGATGATAGGCGTTTTGTGGCGGGAATATATCTTCGCTTGTTCGGCGACAGCATAAGCAGGGTGCAGGTGCAGCAAGTAAAAACTGAAATGCTGAGAATGGGCTTAAAAACGTCTCTTTACCCGCAGGTATTTACAACCTTTTCAACCGAAGACGGAAAAAATATTTACCGGTTTCGAAAGGCTCAGGGATTTATAGTGGCTGAGTACTCGACTGAAAAAACCGGAGTATGGGCGTACGCTTATTTTTACAAAAAGCTTCCGGTGGAAAAAGAATAATCGTCCGTAATTTGTGTCCCAAAAACACCCCCGCTGATTTTCAGCGGGGGTGTTTTTTTGCCGCAAATAAATGTTTTCAAAAGCGGGAAATAATTTATATTATTTACGCTATGGAAAAACTTGATATGAATGCCGCCGACATGACCGCGCTTGCGAGGTCTTTGCGCAAGGTGGATTTCTTCGCGCCCATGACCATAGGCCAGCTGGAGCTGGTTTTGCCTTATATAATGCTCTATGAATATTCAAAGGGCGAAACTGTTTTCAAGCAGGGGGCGCAGGGCGACGCTTTGTTCATAGTTCACGAGGGTAGCGTTTCAGTTCAGATAAAAAAGGGATTTTTCGGCTTTTCGAAAAAAGTCGCGGTTCTGGGCTCGGGGAATTTTTTCGGGGAAATGGCTCTTATAACCAGAGAGCCCAGAAGCGCCACGATCGTCTGCGAGTCCGAAGCAAAGCTTTTTGTGCTTCTTTCCATTGATTTTGAGACGGTTGTGAAGAAAAACCCGTCTTTTGCCGCGGAAATAAACAAAATAGCCCAGAGAAGAAAAGCCGTCGCGTCATTGGGGAAATAAATTTATACTATAG
>CAZFMJ010000070.1:0-15448 GCA_964520045.1 uncultured Elusimicrobiales bacterium
GATACGGCAAATACGTAGAGATACGGCATAATAATACTTTTACCACAGGATATGGACACCTGAGCCGCATAGCCGCCGGCATAAGCGCCGGCAGAAGAGTGGTTCAGGGAAAAGTTATAGGCTATGTAGGATCTACCGGCGTGTCCACGGGACCTCACCTGCATTTCCAAATTACCAAGAATAACAGTTTTATCAATTTTTTAAGATTAAAACTGCCTTCCGGCAAATCTCTGGACAAGAAAAAACTGCCGGAATTCCGCTCTTATGCGCAAAGCCTGCTGAAAGAACTGCGGGAACTGAAATAAAGAAGAGGCTAGACAGCTAGACCGCGAGTCCGCTGGACTGCCAGAGAGAAACGGCAAGACAGTCCAAACCACCCATAAAGGCAGTGAGTTTGGACCGCCCCATTTTAAAGCCTTTAAGGAATAAATGGGACGCATCGCAACGACCCGCTGATTATTGAGGATATTCTACGCGTCGGAAAGTCGATTGCAGTTAAATCTTATTCGTTCTTGTTTCTCCGGCAGTCCAGCTGACTAGCTGTCCAGCCGTTTTAATTCCGGCATTCAAATACGCGGGTTTTCGCATAGCCCGGCTGTTTGACGATCGTATAGCCGCCGGAAGGAGAAGCGAATACGCTCCGCTTCCTGGCAAAATCGGTCATTTCAAGAAAAATTATCGTCTTGCCGTCCGACTCAAGCCCTATCCGCAGGACTTTCCGGAAATCCGCATATGTCTCTTCCAGTTCCACTATTTTTGTCCCGTCGGTTTTCTGTTCAACCGACACCTGCTGAACGCGGTCCTTTCCGGCTTCAAACCGCATTTCCCATTCAGCCTCCGGACTATTTATTGTTATATACTGATTTGAATCATGCTGAGTGCGGTTCTGATAGCCTGAGATACGGCAGGCGCCGGGAAGCTTTTCGGCGCGCAGAATAATGTCCGCCGCCTGAGCAGGCTCCATTCCGGCGGTTTCTGCGGGAAGGATCTTTTCATCCGGGTTGGATTCGCCGGTTTCATGCGCCATGGACGCTCCCGCGGAAAAAAGCCCGGTTTGAGCGCCGCCGGATGAGTCGAATAAGGCGGAAGATCCGGCAAAAGAATTATCCGCGCATACGGCTGAAAGAAAAAATCCGGCTAAGACTAATATTGGCAGTTTAGATTTATTCATACCTATAGGTTATCAGCCGGGGGGGAAAAAGACATGAGCAATCGGGGCATTTTTCAGGGACAAAAGACCTATATGGGGAAGAGAGACGGTAAACGGGAGATGGTAGATGGAAAAACAACAGAAAGAAAACCCAACTGCTATCTTATTACGCCCCTTCTTATGTAGCCGGAGGCGGAAATTATTCCGGCTTTAATGAATTTTCCGGGAGGCAGGGGATTGGGCGCGTCTATATTTATATGGCCGTCTATGTCCGGCGCCTGAAACTGAGCCCGGCCGGAAAACCCGCTGTCCATTAAAACAGCCACTGTCTTTCCGATAAGCCGCGAATTTATCCTGTCTACCGCGCGGCTCTGCGCCTCGACAAGGGCTTTTAAACGGGTCTTTTTCACATCAGCGGGCACCTGCCCCGCCATAGAAGCCGCGGGAGTTCCCTTTTCCCTGTAATAAGGGAAAAAACCGGCGCTTTCAAATTCCGTTTCCTGTATGAATTTCAGAAGTTTTTTAAAATCCGCTTCCGTTTCGCCGGGCAGACCGGCTATGAAATTCGTGCGTATGGCGGCTTCCGGAAGTTTTCCGCGTATTAGATCCACGGTGCGCCTTATTACGGTTTCGCCGGACGTCCTGTTCATGGATCTAAGCAGACCGTCCGAAATATGCTGAAGCGGCATATCCAGATAACGGCATATTTTACCGCAGGAGCGCATAAAATCCAAAAGCTCCGGCGAAATCCTGCCGGGGTACGCATACATTATCCTCAGCCACTCAATACCTTTGACTTCAGCCAGTTTTTTCAAAAGAGGGATCAGAGCGGGCCTGCCTGCCCGCCGGTAGTCGGGCGGGCCGGATAAATCAACGCCGTAAAGCGTGGTATCCTGAGCCACCAGCGAAATTTCTTTTGCGCCGGCAAGAGCCGCCGCCCGCGCCTCGGCCAGAATATCTTCCGCCGGTTTTGAGCGGTAATGCCCCCTTAACGACGGGATGGCGCAGTAAGCGCAGCGGTTATCGCATCCGTCCGCTATTTTTATATAAACGCTGTGGCAAAGAGTCGCCGTTACCTTGGATTCGGGCGCGAATATTTTTCCGAACTCCGCGAAATACTCTCCGCCGCGCTCCAACGCGCGGGCGGCGGAGCGTCCGGCTCCCACGCCCACAAGCGCGTCTATTCCCGCCAGCTTGTCCGACAAACCGCGCTTCTCGCGCTGAACAAGACAGCCTGCGGCGATAACCCGTTTGATTGCGCCTTTCTTTTTAAGAGCGAGCGCCCGTTTTATCGCTTTTACGGATTCCAATCTGGCCGGTCTTATGAATCCGCAGGTGTTTATAAGAACCGCATCCGCGGATTTTTCATCAAAAACAAGCTTATGCCCGGCGTCACTGAGCCTGCCCATCATTTCCTCGGTGTCGGTAAGATTTTTGGGACAGCCCAGGCTTATAACAAAAACTTTCATATCAGTTTCCTTAGTGCTGCGGAGATATTTCAAACATCAACCACGGAGACACTGAGAACACAGAGACACTGAAACACTGTAAAGCATTCAACTTCTTACAACCATCTACCGCTTACCCTCTTCATTGTTTCCGTGTCTCCCCACTTCCGTGCCTCCGTGGTTTTCTTTTACGTCAAAGATTTACCACGGAATCACTGAAAACGAAAACAGCAAAATACACGGAGACACTGTCCAAACTTTCCTTAGAAGCAATGAGTTTGGACGGCCCTGAGACTTCGCTCAGGACTGCCTGCTGGACTGTCCCATTCTCAATGCTTTTGAGGAAGGAATGGGTCTGTGGTTTTCCTGCCGTTAAGCAATTGCTTTTAAATTCTGATTTCAGTATTTCTCCGCTTCCTTTGCGTCTGCTTTGCGTTCTTTGCGGTTAATCTTCTGTTCGTAATTATCCGCTTCTTTGCCGCGGCCGGCTTTTTTAAGGCAGAAAATAAGACTTTCATAAGTTTTGGCCGCGCCCGGGTCTAACGCAATTTTGCGTTTATAATAATCAACAGCCCTGTTCCAATCTCCCGCCGTCATCATCAGATTGCCTATATTTTCAAGCACTTTGGCGTTTTGGGGATTGAGCTTAAGCTCGCCTTCGTAAAATCTCCAGGCCTTGTTATACTGTCCCCGGCTCTTGTATATGATGCCGAGATTATTTCGCGCATCAGGCACAAAGGGATTAAGCGCTATGGTCTTAAGGTAGTAATTTTCGGCGGAAGCGGTGTCTCCGCGCAAATGCGCCGTATAGCCCATGATCCACGCCGCTTCAGAGCATGAGGGCGAATGCTTAAATGAGTCGCCCCAAAAAGCCTCCGGATCCGCGAACCGGCCGGAGAAATTCTTTGCGCCTGCCGCCAGAACAATAACCGCGATCCCGAGCGCGGACAGCGTTATCAGGGGGCGGGGAGAATAAAATGTTTTCATCCCTTCCGCCAGAGCCAGGGCCAGAAAAAAAACGGGCATATACGTTCTATGCGGCTGGAAACAATCCGAAAAAGCGGAAGGCAGAATAAAAAGGTATATGCATGCCGCCGCGGCGGGCAATATCCAGCCCCTCCTGAAAATCCATAAAACCGATAGAAAAACAAGACCTGCGGCGTTTGCGATTACAACTCTGTTCAAAGCGATATCGCCGAATACCGCAAAAACCGGGATATTAAAAGGAGCGAACACATACGCCGCATACGCGCCTGTTCTGAATATAAATTCAACGGGATCCGGAAACGCGCCGATGCCCCCTTTGACCGCGTTTATCCTAAGTAGAAAATACCCTGCCAAACAGACCGCCCAGCCTAAAACCGCGGATGCGGTTTTAACTTTCCGCTTTGCAAACCCGGAAAAACTGCCTCCGGCAAAAGCAAAAACCCATACGGGAAATACAAAAACAAGAACCGCCGCCGTTTCCTTTATCAATAAAGCCGCAAGAAAGAAAACAAGATGCAGAATAAAAAAACCGGCGCTGCCGCGGCGCGCCGCTTTAATGAGGAAAAGAAGAGAAGCGGCGGCGGCGCAAAAAAGCATAGAATCGTTTCTGCCGGGAATCCAGCCACAGGCTCCGGCAAGCGCGGGATGGAGCGAAAAGATCAGTGAAACCCCGGCGGCAAGGCCCGCCTGATAGCCGGAAGCCGCCAAAAGAAAAAAACATAAAATTGCGCCGATAATATGGATTACAATATTTGTTCCGTGAAAAACTCCCGAGTTGAATCCGCCGCGGCAAAGCCGGGCATCCAGCATAAAGGACAGATTGAGCGCCGGCCTGTAAAAATTTATATCGTGCGTGCCGAAAGCGTCGCGCTTAAAAACCTCCATGACGTATTTTTTGTCTTTAAACTGCTCCCATTTCTCGTCTATAAGATGCACTTCGTCAAGCTGAACCGGCTGGAAGGCCGTGGTTTTCCAATAGACTAAAAAGTTCGCGGTTATTATCAGGGCCGTCAACGCCAGATTTTTTTTCATACCGATAAATTACCGCCCTTCGCCGGACTTTTTTCCGGATAAACATCAGATATCCGCCACATAAAGCACATAAGTCACAAAGTTTCACAACTCCAATATTTCTTTGCCATCCATTTTGTGCTTTCTGCGCATTTTGCGGCTGATTATATGCTGTTTTGAAATTTGCCGTTGGCCATCCAACCCTCTTCATAGTTCCCGTGGTTTTCCTGCCGTTAAGCAATTGCTTTTAAATTCTAATTTCAGTATTTCTCCGCTTCCTTTGCGTCTGCTTTGCGTTCTTTGCGTTTACTCCTCGCTTTTTTTCGAATGTTTATATATCGAAGATTATAACAAAAGATTGTATACTTATATCCGGACTTCCAGTTTAACGTATTATATGGAGCAAAAAATATTTTCGTCCAGACTGCGCGTTCTCCGCCATGAGCTCAACGGCGCGGCCTGCGCCAAAACCGAAAAAGAAGGCACGCGGGTTCTTGTCAATTACGCGGCCGAAGGCGACATCGTGCAGGCCGATGTCTTTAAGGGAGAAGAAGGCGGGCTCAACGGCGTAATAACCGGCATTATCAAAAACGGCGGCGGCCGGATTGCTCCGCAATGCCCCTGTTATTTTCAGCCCGGCAAAAAACTCTGGTGCGGAGGCTGCGACATGCAGCATTTAAGCTATGAGGCCCAGCTTTCGGCAAAAACAAAATCCGCCGCGGATCTCCTGCGCCGCAGTTCCTCAACCGCCGGCATATGCGTCGAGAAAGCCCTGAAATCCCCTCTTTTGACGAGATACCGCAATAAAGCGCAGGTTCCTCTGCGCTCCGACAACGGCGCGGTGCGTGCGGGGTTTTTCCACCCCGGCACCCGGGATATAGTCGATTTTACGGACTGCCTTGTCCAGCCGGAACTTTCGGTAAAAGTAATAAACGCCGTCAAAAAAACAGCCTGCGTCCAAAAATGGCAGATATACGACAGAACCGCGCGCAAAGGCTGGCTTAAGCATATTTTCGTGCGCACCACGCGCGGCGGCAAAGCGATGGCCGCGCTTACCGCCGGATACGAGCCTCCGATAGACATGCTTAAAGCCGCCCGTCAGCTCTCCGTTGAGATCCCGGAGATAACAAGCGTATATCTTAATATCCAGCCCCGGGACACCAGTGTGGTGCTTGGGCCGCGCTGGATAAAAATAGACGGGACCTCGCTTCTTGAAGAAACGATATGCGGGTTGAGATTTATGTTCTACCCCGGCTCCTTTCTGCAGGTAAATACTCCGGCCGCCGAAATACTATACGGCATCATACATGAATTTCTCGCCTCCGGACAGCGCACCGGCGGGCTTTATGATCTCTACTGCGGAATAGGAACAATAAGCCTTATAGAGGCGAAACACTTCCGCGCGGTGACCGGCATAGAGGAGAATAAGGGAGCGGCGGCATGCGCGTGGAAAAACGCGCAGAAAAATAAAATACGCAACGTCCGATTCATGTCGGGCGACGCGGAAGAAATTTTTGCGGCCAGGATAGAGCGCGCTCCGTCGGTTCCGGTCTCCGTCGTCGTAGACCCTCCCAGACAGGGCTGCGGCCGCGGCCTGCTTGAAAAGTTCAAACATCCCGGGATCCGGAAAATAATTTATGCGTCATGCAATACCGAAACATTCGCGCGGGACGCCGGAATACTGCGCTCTTCGGGATTTGCGCTTAAAAAGATCCAGCCGGTGGATATGTTCCCGCATACTTCCCACATCGAGCTCGCCGCGCTGTTTGAAAGAAACTAAGGCGGCTGGACAGCCGTCCAGCCGCCTAGCTTAAAAAAAAGGAAGCCGGTTAAAACCGGCTTCCTTTTTTTGTAAAAAGAACTGTTTCCGTACTAATTCAGATATTTCTTCGCTTCATCCAGCCTGTAAGCGCCGACTACGCCGCCGTCCGGCCCCGTCACATTGACCATGCCGTCGGAATCAGCCGTAGAGATAAGCAGAGTGCCTTTTGGATCGCGGGCTATCATGCTGCCGTCCGGTCCCGGCTCCACTATTACGGTGCCTGTGTTTTTGTTCTTTGTGAACATGTCTATGCGCAGTCTGCGGGAATCAGGCTGATATGTCATCACGGCCTGCTGTTCGCCGTTGCCTATGGTGCGTATCTGCTTTGCGGACATGGGATTTTTTCCGGTCCAGAACTCAACGGAATTAAGGACGACCGCATCGGCCAGAAGAGTCACGCTGTAGACCGGAAGGATCGTAAGCACAAGGAACACGCCTTCATTTACCCACTTGTCTCCCACCTTGCCGTTCCACTGATGCACCTTCTGCGTGAGGCGGAAGGGACCGTAGCATCCGGTCAAAGCAGCCGCAAACGACACTACCACTATAAGACTTATTATTTTTTTCATCCATCCCTCCTTAGTGTATTTTGCTGTCCTTCCAATGTATCATAATCAACGAAACGACACCAGCTTTATCGTATCCTGCTTGTCTTCTCCGGAATATTCCTCATAAACAAGCCCCGCTCCCGGGCAATAAAACCTCGCCGCCTTCCCTCCGTCGCCGCCGCCGATGGCCGTCTCCACCTTCATGCAGCCCGCGAACCGGCCGGCGGGCACTTCAACCGAAGATTCAAGGGACGTTATCCGGTGCAGACTGGAGTTCTCCGACCATTTTTTGCCCTTGGCCGCGGGAATGGGGAATTCCAGCCTGTTGCCGGATATTATCGCTCCGCTGGAGAAAACCCCCCATGGTTTTTTTGTTACGGTAAAATATCCCTCATTTTTCCGTCCGCTCAGCTCCGACTGCACCCTTATGAGAATCTCTCCGGCCTGTGAAACGGCTCCGGCCGTCTCAATAGACACCGTTTCAACGCCTTCGAATTCGCTGCCCGTATGCTCATATACGAGCAAAGATCCCGGTCGAAGAGGAAAATACATATCCGCAAACGCCTTCTCTGATTCATCGGCGAATTCAGGAAACGGCGCGGACGGAAGCGGTATCTCCGCCGACTTCAGGATATCGGGCGTTGCGAGAGAAGAAACAGCATATCCTCCGGCATGAACCGCGATCCGCAAACCGGGGATAAAAAATACCCAAACAAATAAACAAGCAAGAACCCTGTTCATTATGAACTCCTATGATGTTTTTGGAATGTCTCCGGGTACTTTGCGTCTATTCTCGGTGTTTGGCGACGCGTCCGCGTGGTTATCAGAACATCGCTTCTCGGGCCGCGTTCGGCGGATTTGCGGAAATCCGCCCGGGCCCAAGCAAGCTTGTTAGACTCGGAGTAACGCAGTTGTGAACCACATTACAATTATACTGTAACAAAAAAAAACAGGATAAACAACATTTTTTTAGATTGACATATCTCGGCGGAAAGAATTATAATTAGTTCATAAGCGCAGCAGCCTTATCTGACGAGCTTTTCCAGCCGAAATACCTGGTCCTGTGATAATGACACTGCGCTGAATAGAACGTATATAAAGCAAAGGAGAAAAAAATATGGTTACGATGACCAAACCAGCAAACATGAAGTCGGATACTTCTACGGCCAATTTCATGGAAGAGATAGTCCGCAAAAATCCGTCCGAGAAAGAATTCCATCAGGCGGTGCAGGAAGTATTTGACTCCGTCATGGTTGTTATCGACAGGCATCCGGAATATCGCAAAGCAAAAATTCTGGAAAGAATAACCGAGCCTGAAAGAGTGATAATGTTCCGCGTGCCTTGGCTTGACGACAAAGGCAATGTTCAGGTCAACCGGGGCTACAGAATAGAGATGAACAGCGCGATAGGTCCTTACAAAGGAGGACTGCGCTTTCATCCCTCAGTCAACCTCGGCATTCTGAAATTCCTGGCTTTTGAGCAGGTTTTCAAGAATTCCTTGACGACACTGCCCATGGGCGGCGGCAAAGGCGGCTCTGATTTCGACCCCAAAGGCAAGAGCGACAATGAAGTGATGCACTTCTGCCAGGCTTTTATGGCCGAATTGTCACGGCACATCGGCCCTAATACCGACGTTCCGGCCGGCGACATAGGCGTAGGCGGCAGGGAAATAGGATATATGTTCGGAATGTACAAAAAACTCCGCAACGAGTTCACCGGCGTTCTTACCGGCAAGAAACTCAACTGGGGAGGCTCCCTTGTGCGGCCCGAAGCCACGGGGTACGGCTCCGTGTATTTCGCCCAGGAAATGCTTGCAACCCGCAACGACAGCATAAAGGGCAAAACCTGCCTGGTTTCCGCAAGCGGAAACGTCGCGCAATACACAGTTGAAAAAATCACCCAGCTGGGCGGCAAAGCTGTCACCCTTTCGGATTCCGGCGGATTCATTTACGATCCCGACGGCATTAATTCCGAAAAACTCGCATGGGTAATGGACCTTAAAAACAACCGCCGCGGACGCATAGAGGAATATGCGAAAAAATACAAGAGCGCAAAATATACGCCGGTTAACCCGAAGCTCGACTACAATCCGCTTTGGGATATAAAGGCCGATTGCGCGTTCCCGAGCGCGACGCAAAACGAGATAAACGAGACCGATGCGAAGAATCTCGTTAAAAACGGGGTTTTCGTGGTTTCAGAAGGCGCAAACATGCCGACCACTCCGGACGGAGTTGAAGTATTCCTGGACAAGAAAATTCTTTACGGCCCCGGCAAGGCGGCAAATGCGGGCGGAGTAGCGACATCAGGCCTTGAAATGACGCAGAACAGCATGCGCCTGAACTGGACCCGCGAGGAAGTAGACGCAAAATTACAGCAGATCATGAAAAGCATTCATACCTCCTGCGTGACGGCTTCGGCGGAATATGACGCGAAGGGCAATTACGTAGCCGGCGCCAATATAGCCGGATTCCGGAAAGTCGCGGACGCAATGCTCGATCAGGGAATAGTGTAAACGAGCTAAGCTATAAGGTAAGTTATAAGTTTAAAAAAGGACTGCGCGGCAAATTATCGCCGCGCAGTCCTTTTTTATATGTTCGTAATCTTTTGCTTTTTTTACTCTGGCGGCCGCATTCCGAAAGCAGAGCAAGCTCTCCAGCTGCGACTTTTATGTTTTCCCTCTGGTGACATGGGCCGCTGGTGACTGGTAACTTCTTATTTACGGTTTCAGTATCACTCCCCTGCCCGACGAACCGTCGATGCGTATATCCAGCGGTTTATCCAGCCTTATGTGGCGCAGATAACGGGTTTGGAAAAGCGCAGGCAGGCCGTCAAGCCAGTTCCAGTCTATATCTCCGCGGTTTTTAGGTTTATTTACGGTGAAATACCCTATTCCCAAAGACGTAACATTATGAAAAAAATGCGTTCCATAAGAAGGGTCTATGTCAAAACCCTCGATAGCGGCTTCAACTATCACTTTTGAAGCCGATATCTGGTTCCATTTTACAGGTATGCCCAGCCACGGGTCGGCGGAGCCCCACCGTCCCGGACCTATAAGCAGACAGCTTTTTCCTTCAGCGCTCAGAATTCTGTTGATGTTTCCTATCTCAGCGGCGATAACAACGGTGTCGGCCGGATTGAAACTGCCGGGATTGACATAAACTATGTCGCATATGCCGCTGATATATCCGTTGCCCAGCGTCATCTCGCTCCTGCAGGCGATACGTCCGGAATCTTCATCCGCCAGTCTGACTTTCTGCGTGTTCCAGCGCGACAGCATCGGCTTCATCTGGAGTATATGGAATTCGGACGCCTCTCCCCCGCCCCTGCCCAGCGTAACGGCAAATTCCATTTCAACATGGCACGCCATCGCCTGCTTGCCCAGTTCAAGCAGAAATTTAAGGATCTCCGGCAAAGGGAACAAATCATTTTTGAGAATCGGAGCGAAAGTCACAAGACGCACTCCCTTCCTTGAAATGCCGTCGTAAACGGCATCGTCGTCGGGCGAATAAACGGACCCCAGATCCGCCAGAACCCCGTCTTTTTCGGCGGAGTCAAGCGGAAGGGTGATTATATTGGGGTCGGAATCATACCCGCCGCCCGCCGGATTTTTCATATCCAGAGCCATGAATTCATTCTGGGAATTTGCGAGGAAACTTTTTATATCGGAGAACTGAATAAGGCTGTGCGGATAATCAGGCAGAAACCGCAGGGCGCGCCTGCCTTCCATGATCGTCTGTCCCAGGCCCAAAGCCGCGTAAGCTACGCTGTATTCATGCTCCATGGGAGGCACCGGATAATAATTAAAAGACTGCGCCACGCCGGAAAATGAGGGATAATATCTTTCCCTGCGTCCGTACAGCCTGCCTGCCACCGGCTGGATTATGACGGCCATCTTTTCCTCGTCTATCAGGTGGGACGTGGACCGCATGTAAGCTTTCGCCTCCGCCGAATAAGTCGAGGCATAAACGAATTTGACGGCGCGGGCGAGCTGTTCGAGCCTTTCCGCGGGGTCGGGATGGTTATTGGGGATCATGTAGGTTTTATACACCCCGGCAAAAGGCTGGGAGCGGGAATCTTCAAGCAGAGAAGACGAGCGCACGGCCAGCGGCGCATGTATCCTGTCGGCGATAGTGCTCAGATCGCGCATAATGTAGGAAGGCAGTTTCGCCGCGTCAAAAGCCGCATACAGCTCGTCGTTTGAACGCTCCAGTCCGGCAAAATGGCGGAGGCCGTTATGCTCAAGGAAAAAATCGAATACATCCGTGGAAATCACGCTGGTGGCCGGGACCGTGATTTTTACGCCTTCAAACCGTTTTGAAAAATCTTCCCTGCTCAGCAGAAAATTCACGAAAGACAGGCCCCTCGCCTTGCCGCCTATGGAGCCCTTGCCGATTTTGGCGAAAGGACTGTCTTTGTCGTAAAACCGGCCGTCGAATGTGATTACGGTTCCCAGTTGGGTTTTGTGGATAAACTGGTAAAGCGTTTCTATCAGGTATCTTCTTAACCCGTCCGCGTCGCTGAATTCCGATATTTTCCGGGGCCTTATATGATACGCTATCTCGAATTCGGTCCGGGCCATAAGCCATTTGGAAAAATGATTGCGGTTGGCGTGGAATTCAATGGATTCGCCGGGAACGGTCTTTATAAGTTCTATCATCGAATATATGTCCGAAGCCCGGCCTAATTCCCCGCCGCCGGCGCCGCGGAACACAAAATCCCCGAATCCAAGGTATTTTAAAATAAAATTCTGGAGCTGGCTCAGCAGGGCGGGGGAATTTTTGTTAAGGAAAGACGCTCCGGCTTCCCCCGCGTCATGAGCGGAGGCGGCATCCGAAGACTGTATAAGCACGGGCATGTCGAAATTTTCCGCTTTGATTTTTTTGGTGAAAGCGATGCCCGCCTTCGGGTCGGGCCTGCCTTCGCGCGAAAACTCCATATCCGTTATCACGCCCAGCAGATTTGACTTGTATTTATCATAAAGGGAGCATGCCTCTTCAAAAGTGGAGGCAAGAAGTATTTTCGGCCTCGCGCGCATGCGCAGCATTTTATGCGAAAGGTTCATGCCTTCCGACATCACAAGATGGGTCTGCTTCATGAATTCCGCATAAATAATCGGAAGATACGCGGAGTAAAACCGCACGGAATCTTCCACCACGATGATGGCCTGCACGTTGGAAAGCCCTATATCGTGGTCGATATTAAGGGCGTCCTCGGCAAGTTTTATAACGGCCATGAATATTCTGGGGTCGCCCAGCCAGAGGAATATCCTGTCCACGGATTTTTTGTCCTCTTCCGGCAGGCTCATTACGTCGGGCATGTTAAAACACAGAAGTATCACCGGAATGCCGGGGGAAATCTTTTTGGCCTTTACGCAAAAAGCCCCTATGTCCGTCATGCCGGCCTGGCCCATGGCGATGACTATGTCGAATTTTCTGCGGTCCATTAAATCCAAAGCTTCCTGCGGAGTTGAAACGCGGGTGACCCTCGGGGCGCAGCGCAGATTGAGGTCCAGATATTCGCTGAATATCAGCTCGGTAAGATTGTCGTCGTCGGCGAGAAGAAATGAATCGAAAGGAGCGGCGACCAAAAGCGCCTCCCTGACGCGATTGGGCATAAGCTTGTCAAATCCGCCGAATTGGATATCGTAAGTTCCCAATATCCGCTCAAATGCCGCTTTTTTCATTTTTAAGGTATCTGTCGATCGCGGCGGCTGAATTTTTGCCGTCGCCCATGGCGAGTATCACCGTGGCTCCGCCCCTCACTATGTCTCCGCCGGCAAAAACGCCGGGGAGAGACGTCATCATATCGGCGTCAACTTCTATGTTTCCCCATTTATTAAGTTTTATTTCGGGACATGTCGCCGTAAGCAGGGGATTGGCGCTGGTTCCCACGGCCACTACCGCCACATCGGCGGGCAGTTCAAATTCGCTTCCCTCGACGGGAACCGGCCTGCGCCTGCCCGAAGCGTCCGGCTCGCCCAATTCCATTCTCTGCATCTTCACGGCGCGCACCCAGCCCTTGCCGTCGCCCAGCAATTCAAGCGGCGCGACCAGAAACATCAACTCAACTCCTTCCTCTTCCGCATGCTTGACTTCTTCAATTCTGGCCGGCATTTCGGCCCGGCTTCTGCGGTAGGCAAGAATCGCCCGTTTGCTTCCCAGCCTTTTGGCCGTGCGCACTCCGTCCATGGCGGTATTTCCTCCGCCGAACACTACCGCCGACAGACCCCTGGCTATCGGCGTATGGCAGTCATTCATATAAGCGCCCATAAGATTTACGCGGGTAAGATATTCATTGGCCGAATACACCCCTTTAAAATTTTCACCGGGAACGCGCATGAAAACCGGCAGACCCGCGCCGTTGGCTATGAAACACGCGTCGAACTCGTCCATGATCTGCCTTATCGTCACGGTCTTGCCCACGACCACATTGCACTCTATCTTTACGCCTATGGCCTCGAGATTTTTCACCTCGCGGTCCACAATTTCCTTGGGCAGACGGAACTCCGGTATGCCGTAGCGCAGAACTCCGCCGGGCGCGTGAAGCGCCTCAAAAATAACCGCCTCATGCCCCAGCCGGGCAAGCTCGCCGGCCGCCGTAAGCCCGCCGGGGCCGCTTCCCACCACGCAGACTTTGCGCCCCGTTTTTAGGGACGGCGGTTTTGAAGCCGGCATATTTTTCGCCGCCCAATCGGCGATAAAACGCTCCAGCCAGCCTATGGCCGCAGGCTCTCCGGCTTTGCCCCTGACGCAGAACTTCTCGCACTGCTTTTCCTGCGGGCACACGCGGCCTGTCGTGGCGGGCAAAGCATTGTCTTCGCGCATTATCAGGGCCGCGGCCTCAAAATCGCGGACGGCTATTTTAGTCACAAATTCGGGTATCCGCACCGATACGGGACAGCCGGCCACGCACGGCCTTGTTTTGCAGTTCAGGCAGCGTTTTGCCTCCTGCACCGCGGTAAATTCGTCCAGCCCCAGATTGACTTCCTTGAAATTAGAGGAGCGCGCCGAGGCATCCTGCTCGTTCATTTTTGCCCTTTTTATCGCCATCCGCTCTTTCGGGGTAAGCTCCTTAGACGGTGTCATTTGAGTTTCGCCAGCTGTTCTTCCAATCTGCATCCGGCCTCCTTATAAGTATTCTGTCTCGCCGATAATTCCTTAAAATCCACCTGATGGGCGTTGAATTCGGGACCGTCTACGCACGCAAATTTAATTTTGCCGTCTACCGTAACCCTGCATCCGCCGCACATGCCGGTTCCGTCAACCATTATGGGATTAAGCGAAACTATAGTTTCAATGCCGTGCGGTCTGGTCTGATTGGCGATAGCCGCCATCATGGGCACGGGCCCCACGGCGAAAACCGCCGACGGTTTTTTTTCGCTTATCAATTTTTCAAGGGCGGCTGTAACAAAACCTTTTGTGCCCATCGACCCGTCTTCAGTGGTCACAAGAACCTCTTTTGAAAACGCGGCCAACTCATCGCGCAGAATAATAAATTCCTTTGCGCGGCCGCCGATGATTGTAATCACTTCGTTGCCGGCGTCGGCCAAAGCCTTGGCCAGGGGATAAAGAACCGCCGTTCCCACGCCTCCGCCCACGCATACGACTGTTCCCCATTTATTGATATGAGTGGCTTTGCCCAGCGGACCAGCCGCATCCCGTATAAATCCTCCCGCCGGAGTTCCCACTATCTCCTGCGTGCTCGGACCCACCGCCTGTATGATAAGGGTTATGGTTCCGCCGGCGGAATCAGCGTCGGCAATGGTCAAAGGAATGCGTTCCGAACCTTCCTTCAGCCGTATTATCACAAACTGTCCGGGCTGTCTTGCGGCGGCTATCCTCGGAGCTGAAACAACAAGCTTGTGCACCTGCGGCGCAAGTACTTCATTGGTTATTATTTTAAACATATCTTTATCCTTTCTGAAGTAAAATTAGACCTATTATTCTACAAAATTCATAAGGACGGTAAATGGGAGACGGTAAAAGGTAGACGGAACATGAGGAAGCCGCCGGAAGAACGGCTAACCGAAAATCGCGCCTGAGTTGATTTTTTAATTTTTCCCTGTCTACTACATACTATCCACTTTCTCACGCCTTCTTGCCGTTTCTCCTGCCTCTTCGCCGTCCTCCTTTTTCTTCCGTTTTCTTTCCGCTATTTTACCATCTCCCATCTACCGTTTACCGTCTCCCGTCTTCATAAAAATTCCTCCGGCAAACGAAATCATTCCTCCCATGGGATCCGGCGGACGCCTGTAATCCAGAAGCTTTCCGGAAATTTCCCGTCCCGCGGCAATATCCTTTATCCATCTCACTGCCGTATAAAGCCCCGAAAGCCCGCATATCCTGCGCTTATTCCCGCCGGCGGCGACAGACATGTAAAATTTATCCGCCTCAAGATTCAAGGCATAGCCGAGGCTTATCCGGTCGTCGGCCTCGATCTGTTTGAGCTCCTCTTCTCCCAAATCTCCCTCATCCCCGAAGCG
>CAZFMJ010000071.1:0-14789 GCA_964520045.1 uncultured Elusimicrobiales bacterium
TGGCGGTATGAGCCGCCGCTCTCAGATAGACGAAACCCTCGACGTAAGGTCCGGCGACGTTGTAAAAATTAAGTTTTATCCGCGGTCCGGCGTACCCCTTTAACCAGCCGTCCGCGCCGAGGAAAGACATAAACCCCTGAAACGATTTCTCCTTCGTTTCGGATATTCCGCTCCAGTTGCCGTTCATGTAACGCGCGCCGTACCTGCCTGAGAGCTTATGATTGAGGTTCACCGTAACTTTCCCCGCCACGCCCACGTTAAAGCCGGCCGACACGGTGACGATCGGCGTAAAGACCACCGGCCCGACTATGACCGGGGCGAATTGATACTCCATCAGCTTGAATTCCTTGTTGAAAGGCAACGGGATTCTTACCGGAGTGCTTAATTTCACTTCAAATTCCGACTTCTGGTCTATGTTGTTGGCGAAGTTCAGCTCCCGTATGGAATTCTTGTCAATCTTTATGTCCCAGTCGAGTCCCAGCAGGAAATTCATGCCGCCGTCCACGATTATCCTGTCGTCGATGGTGGCCGGGTTCCCGTCGTAATCGTAAAGGACAACGTTGTCCAGCTTTAAATTGAATTCTTTCCCGTCTCCCTTGGAACCGTCGAGGCTCAGGCCCTCGTAATAATACTCCGTCTTTTTGACGCCGCCCGGTTCCAGCCCACCGCTGTAGACCGCGTTCAGCGATTCGAAAGCCTCTTCCATTGTGGCGGGCTGCGTCTTAAGAGTTTCCCCCTGCATGGAGATTACCCTTAAAATGCTGCCGCCGTTCTCGAGCGATATCAGGACGTTGCCTTCCTTTAGATCGCCGGCATTCAGGTCTTTTAAAGAAACCATCCTGGCCCCGGGGCTCAATTTGTAGTTGATTTTGTAATTTTCACCCGCGCTTAAAGTAAAAGGCAGAAGACAGACTATAAAAAGCGAATATATGTTTTTCATGATAAGCCCTCCTGGATAGAATTATACACTATATGGACCCGTCGTAAGCAAAGACGGTCGGGGACGTTGCTCATAGAACGACAGATTGCCCTTCGTTTCGGCCAGCACCTTCCCCTTGTAAAAAAGGCGGGGAATACCGCCGGAACTCAATTTTAACTGCCTCATTAAAACTGCCCCGCTTGCCATAGAATCCTCCTAGTTTAAAGGACAATTGTAGGCAACTGGCTATCCGGTGTCTACAGAGGGTTTTTTAAGTGTCCGAATTGTTCAAGAATGGTGTCCGAAATGCTCCAGCGCATGCAGAAAATCTTTATACAACAATTTTATATTTTGCGCTTTTGATAAGTTTTATACTGTTATACTCCATCTCATTTGTAAAACCGAATTGCCAAATAGAATACTCTTGCCCCTGTTTTTCAAAAAAAACCGTAACGACCTCTTTGGACGTATGACTCTTCCATTGGCGATATGGATAATATAATTGCCGAATAATTGTGTCGGTAGTTCCAGAACTTTTTGCTTCCACTAAGACAACTTTCTCTTTGCCTTCGTAGCCCCCATCAACTTCGGTTTGCACGCTTTCGGTTTCAATTTTTTGCTTATATTTACCCGCCACAAAATCAAACCTTGGGGTGTATTTCCTGCCTCGAATTGTCAACACCAAGGTCTCATCTTCCATAAAAGTTCGTATGAGACTTGATGCGTAAGCAAAATCCAGGTGCTGCATTTCCGAATTACCTATTTTTGCGGTATCCAGAATAAAATCCAGCTTGGAGTTATATATTTTAGTGGGGGTTGTTACTTTGGGGATATCGACATACCCCTCACCCCTAAGAACAACATACGTCCCGTTTTTTACCGGCAGCAAAAATAATTCATTTTCATTAAAAACATTTGGCCGGGCATCTCTAGAGTCCTGCTTACACAAGATGCGGACCTCTTTCTCTCCTGTCGTCTTAAATTTATGCGTTGATCTTTTGATTTGTTCCGCGGTCAATGTAAACGGTTTTTTTGAAAAATCATGTTTATCAATCAGATAATCATTAAATATTTTTTTCCAGGATTCATCGTGCATAAAATTAAGCTCGATATTTAAATTTTTTTAAACGTTTAGCAAATTCAACTCGATTGAATGGGGTTTTCGATTTTTCATCAAACTTTTCTTGCCGGTACTGCCCAGCAAAACAATTGCATCAAATCCCAGTTCTTTTGCCCGCGAATACATCTTTGCATCCAATTCGACTCGCTTTTTGTACCAATCAGGGTCATTGTCGTCATCCGTCCCCATTTTTTCAAGCAATCCCGCCGCTTCGCCCGGGAATAACTGTTCCAATATTTCCTCTTCAGGAAAACCAAATACCGGGTGGGCAATTTTTACTTTTTCCGGCATATCATTCGGTCTTCCATAAAACTCGGCCTGTAAATATGTTGAGCTTAGAAATTTGCCTCTTTTTTTGTACGCATCCCGATCTCTTGGCGCAACATGCCACCAGATTGAGCGATTAATCTTTTCAACCAAAACTTTCGTCATTTCTGATTGTTCCATGGATGTGTTAGGCTCTTTATTTTGTTGCCAATGATAATTGCTTGGCTGGAAATTCAATCGCCTGTTTGATCCTTTTTATGGCGGTATCCACGTATTGAGCTTCTAATTCTATCCCCAAGAATTTTCTTTTCAACCGCACGGCTGCCACGCCGGTTGTGCATGCTCCCATAAATGGATCTAAAACCAAATCACCCGGATTGGAGCTTGCCGAAATAATCCGCTCAAGAAGTCCCACCGGTTTCTGTGTAGGATGCTTTCCGAATACCTTTTCATCGTTGGCAGGCGGATAAATCGGCCATACACTTTTCATCTGCTTTCCGCCGGCCACTCGCCGCATCTCCTGATAATTAAAAAGATGCCTGCTGTTTGAATTTTTAGCCGCCCAAATTACGGTTTCGGTTGCATGTGTAAAATACCGGCAAGAAAGATTAGGCGGCGGATTGGGTTTTACCCATGTTATGTCGTTGAGTATCTTAAAACCTAACTGCTGCATAGCAAAACCGATTGAGTGAATAATATGCGCCGTTCCGCTTACCCAAATAGTTCCATTAGGTTTCAGAATTTTCTGACAGGCAGACAGCCAGCGTATGTTAAATTCGTGATTTGCATCCGGCCCCCGGCTTTTATCCCAATGACCCTTATTAACGCTTACCATTCGGCCGGCATGGCAGGTGATCCCGCCATTAGAAAGGAAATACGGCGGATCAGCAAAAATCATATCCACATATCCCAACGGTTCTTTTTTTACTACATAGTCCAAAATCTCCAGACAATCCGCCTGAAATAGCCTGACATTATGTTCTAAATCTTCAAAAACTGGGTGAAAACTTTTAGAAGGCTGGTAGGTTTCTGTTATATTGCCTGATTCTTTAATAATCTTAGCTCTGCGATTTTTAGGCGAAAATTCAAACGGGTTATATACCAATTTACTATTGCCACGGAATTTTCTGTTTTGAAGTTTGTATTTAATATCCGCTTTTTTTGAGGTCGTCCGCATATTTTTATTATACCTTTTGGCCGTTAGCTACGGCAAAAAATTTCAAAAGACCATAGACTTTGTTCGGCATAAAAATATCCGCACCCTGCCCCCAGCAAAACCATCAGGTATCGGGAATGCAACTTAAACGCTTAAATGTTTCACTTCCGCGATGTGTCGCGCCGAAACTTATTTTTTATTTCCTTTGCCTGAAAAAATCTTTGAATCTTCGAGAAACATCCCCTCGCCCCCGCGCTCCCCTCCTTCAGTAGGCGGATTTGGATTAAAGCAGATTGGCCATACTTGATGGGCATATTATGTGAGATCTTTTGAAAGAATAGTAATGGCAATCCTTACATTTCAAACAGCGAGATGCGTAGGTCTTCCGACCTAGCAAACGATGCTGGATATAATAAGGATTAGAAATCAATGGGCGTCCAAAGGAGAATGTTAGATTCGGCGGATATTTGGTTGTGTTCCAATTTAAAGAGAAGACATTCCCCGCGATATTCCATACTCTTCGTGGATACTTGGCTGCATAATCGGCGACTTGTTGGATATCGCGTTCACATGAAGATTGAGGATAAATTAAACTTTTGTCCAAGTTATAAAATCCTTTCGAAAAACTAATAATATCGGCATCTAGTTTGACGATATTCCGAATCAATGGAATCTTTTCTTTTATCTCACAACTCCTCGTTCCGATTCCATCATAGAGATTAATTCGTATATCTAAAATTACTTTTGGAAGAACTCTCCGAACTTGTGTCAAAATCTCTCGAATTAAATAGCAATCTGAATACCCATAAGCGTCTTCTCTTAAGTTTGTGTGCTTACTCAAGAACTGAGACAACATATATCCATGCGCTGCGTGAATTTGGATTACCTGGAATCCGCATTTGTATGCAGCGATGGAAGAAGCCACAAACATGGATGTCAGTCGCTTTAAATAGCTTGGGCTATAGGAAATGATTCTTTGTCGGACAAACCGCAAGTATTTCTGAGGGGTTAAGTTAACCCAATCCCGCTGCATCACAGCGTCAGGTGGATTGCAGGCTAATTGTATGCCCGGAATAGAACCTTCCCTCGTTATGGCATTTGCGATCTTGTGGAAGCAATTTGCGGGTTTTTCCAGGACAAGCGTCCTGCTGTTAGTGAGATACCTTCTCCCGACCGCGACATTGCCCAGATAGCTAATTCCAATCCCCCTCCCTGAACGATTTCTATGAAAATTAATAAGTTGCGTTGTCGGGCGACTTTTACTCGTGAATCCGGTATTAATTGGAGCCAGGAAGTATTTAGATGACAAACGAATGCCTCTGATTAATAATCCATCCATAAGGCTACTTCCGATGCAGATTTGTGGCATAATCAACAATCATTACCGCAACAAGGCTCCCTATGACACCGGTTGCAAAGGCTACAAATGAACTAATGTCAGGATTTTTGCTTACCTTCCACATAATTGATAGACTGGCCAGAACAAAGAAAATCGTGCAAATTATGAGTTTACGCTGATATCTAAACACAAGATCAATAACTCCGGCCATATCTTTTCCATAAGCCTGCACAACCTCCTCTGAAGAACTCTTTATCCGTTTGTCTTGCCTGAGTTCTGCTTCGGATAATATCATATGATTAGATTTTGGCCAGATTTTTGAATCATAGCCATGCTGCCCATGATATGGTCTAGAAACTGCATTCGCAAGTCTAGAAAACTCGATTTTCGCAATCGACTCCCCAGGATTAATCTTGATATAGTTATTAGACATGTTCAGCAGCACTATTCCCAGTTTTCCTTGGAATCCAGGGTCAGCATAGGTGCTAACTGGCACTATCCCTAATGAAAACAGTTGCCCTTTTGCCATTATTCGCCCCAAAATATCTGGCGCAAGGAACAAAGACTCCATTGTTATTATGACTATTAGTTGTTTAGGTTTAATCAAAATATACTTATTGTCCTCAAGCAGAACTCTGGCTCCATTTTCAGCATCTTCGTAATAACAATTACTCGCTCTTAATTCATAACAGGCTTGCCTTAGATTTTCTTGAGCAAAATTCTCCGCGATCAATTGTTTTAAAGAACATAGTTCCTCAATCTCATAATCCACCAATGTCCCAAAGGAATTCGAAGCTATTTTACTCATATGCGACTCCTTATCTTCAGAAATTATTTAATACTAGAGATCAATCCTTAACACTCCTCTTAAAATGTGCATGAAAAGCATTGCTTAATAACTTATTTCTAGAAATAACACGAATGATAGATCCGGTTTCCTTTTCAAGTAATTTATAATTATCATCATCCGCAATTAATTCCATAGCTAAATTATTCAGCAATACGGACTTTAGTAGCCTTGCACAACTCGGGACAGTCCGACACACCAAAATTCCATTAAGCATCCCGGAACTCACTATTACCTGGAGAGCTAATGGATGGACCTCTCTGAAAAGTTTCGCTCTCTTTTCAAAAATAATTGAGTTCGCCACCAGAATACCCACCATTTTAGATTTTAGTGCTTCTGTCAGCTCTGTGCAGTGTTCAGGATCTTTTATGGCCACGTCAATCCAAGCGCGATACTGAGATTTTGTATCCTGATCCTCAATCCGATGAACTTCAGAGGGGAGGTCGCAATCTGCCCATGTTCGATTAATTAATACTGCAAGCTCGTTTGAAGTGAGGCTATTAAATTTATACGTCAACAATTGTGCCAAAAGTGCTTCGGAATCAAGAGACTCATCAATATCATTAAGCTCGAGGATATTGAGCCTGAGAATTTCTGCGATAAGTTCATCTCTTGTTAGCTTCCCAAGAGTCTCTGTATCAAGTTTTTCTTGGACAACCAGACTTGGGACATACACAATTACAGGCTTGCCTTGCCCTAATGAAACAGATGCTTCCGAATCTTTCCCAAAAGTGTCTCTTTTCTGTGCCATGTAAATAGTGACTTTAGCTCTTTTCAACATGAGGGCCTCAACCAACCCTTTTGCGACACGATCCCCTATCCATGATTGTGTCGGATCGAAGTATCGCAACTTGAGAGGCCTAATAATATCATCGGTAAATAATGCGATTATGAAGTTATTTACAGAGGCGAAATCTGCTTCTGTCCGCATTGATGTCGCGATATACACATCTAGAAAATCAGCAGTTAAATAATTAGCAAGGTTTTCTTCTGCTATTTTTTGTGTTTCGGCTATTTTATCCAAATCACTTTTATCCTTAGGCGCCAATTCTTCCGCCTCTCTCTCAATCAATCCGATGTCAATTGGAAATAGGGACGAGAACAACCCATGTTCTATTTTGGACTTAAATTTTCTCAGCAGCGAGTCCATTCGCCGGCGTTGCACAAGGGAATGCACTTCGATTACAGTTCGGGGGTCGTTGCCCGCAGAGTGCGCTGCCCTCATTTCTACGGACAAGGTTTTCAAAAAACTGGATATTGTCTTCCGTTCTTTCTCAACAGTCTTAGCTGTCTCTGCAGAGATATATCCAAGGTTTTTAAGACTTTCGCTGTGGATTCTTTGAATGGATTCCCAATGAGTCCTAGCTTTAAGCTCATCTTCACTTTCCCTCTCAACATACAAAGGAAAGGACTTCATTGACGGTTCTTTAGCATTTAATGTCTCATATGCATCTGCAAACGTACTGAACAACAAGATCGCTTCTTTTTGGAATTTGCGAACCCCAATCCGCATTGCATCAATATTCCCCACGCCTGTTTCCTCGAAATATCTTTTATAAAACTCAAGGCTAATTGCATGGACTTTATAGGCAGTTAACAACCTATTTAAAGTGGCGACGGCTTGATGGACAGTCAAATCTGGGTTAAACAAAGCCTTGATTTGCTGCTTTATTGCACATATTGCAGGTTTGTTATAGGCTAAACTTGAAATATCGTGGCCCACCATTTCTTCCAGAAGCTCTTCGAATTGCTCTCTTTGACTTTCCTTTAAATCCAAAACGTTTTCCAGCAATCCGGCAGGGATCTTAAGTTTTTTTGCGATGTTTTGAATTGTCTTTAAAGCTGGCAATCGTCTCCCCTGCTCAAGTTGAGTAATAATATTGCGTGTTTCACCAGACGCCACTTCTTTGGCCAGATCATCCTGCGTAATGCCAAGCAATTCCCGCCCATACTTAACGAATTCAGCAAACAACTTTAAGGTATTCCCCATGTATAACTCCTCTAATCAATTTTTAATCAGGAGTTCCGACACAATTCCGCGACTTTTCACGTTCCTTGACCCCCAATTGACCACATTGAATCTTCCAGATGAATTAACTCTACATAGTATCGAGGACGGTATCGGGGACGTTGCTTAAATACTTAAACGTTCTGCTTCCGCTATTTCATGTCCGCGATGCGCCAATAATCCCGCACTGAAACTTATTTTTATTTCCTTTTGCCTGCTAAAACCTTTTAATCTTTTAGGCCCGCCCCGCCTTCCCATTGCCCGAAGTTTTACCGAGTTCTGTCTCGATTTCTTTTATGGTAGGCAGACTTGACTTAAGCGCTTCCGGCAGTGAACGCGTGATTTGCGTTTTCCATTGCGCAATGCTTATGGGTTTTACATATCCGCGCAAAGCATATTCCGCCATCATTTTGTTTTTCTGTTTTACCAGCAGCAGGCCGATTGTCGGCTTATCATCGCTATGGCGCAGCACGTCATCAACCACATTCATATACATATTTAATTGGCTGACGTGTCCAGGCTCAAGTTTTCCGGCCTTGAGTTCTATAACTACATAACAGCGCAGTTTTAGATGATAAAACAGAAGATCTATATAAAAATCGCTGTCTCCAAGTTCAAGATGAACCTGGCGTCCGACAAAGGAAAATCCCTGCCCAAGTTCCAGGAGGAACTTTTGAATATGATCAATCAGCGATTGCTCCACTTCTTTTTCGCGGCGGGCATCCGCTGTGCCGAGAAAATCAAACAGGTATGGGTCCTTAAATATCTGACGGGCCATGTCGGAATCTGCCGGAGGCATAGCAGTCGGAAAATTGTTAACAGCTTTCCCTGCGCGTTCATGGGCACGGGTTTCGATCTGAATACACAAAACCGGTTGTGACCATCCGTGTTTTATGATGTTTTGTGCGTACCACAGTCGCTCTTCCGGGTTTTCCAGCTTGTCCAACAGCGCGATATTGCTGCGCCAAGGTATTTGTGCAATGACCCGTTGCACAAATACACGATCCGGCCAAGCTGCAGCGAAAGAGCGCATATATTTAAGATTCCGCGGAGAAAATCCGGTCATGTCAGGAAATTCTTTGACCAAATCCGCCGAGAGCCGGTCTATCACTTTCGCACCCCATCCCTCTGCGCGCTGTTTTTTAAGTATAGACATGCCGATATCCCAGTATAAGCTGACAAGGGCTGCATTGCTTGCCAAGACAACCCGCAGGCGTTCACTGCGGATGCGCTCTTTAAGGGCGGAAAGCAAGGCGGCGTAACTGAGGGGAACCGATGAAGATGCTGGCGCCACTGGAAAAATCACGTCTTCTTTCCTGTTACCCATGTGCAGTCGGCTGCTTGCCAATTCTCCATTTGTTTTTATAATAATGGATTTTTCTGTTTTCTTTGACGCCATAAACACCTTCTTATCTCGCGAGGCGGAAACCGACGCTGGAAAAACGGCCGCTGGGACTGTCGTTGGTGCGGTAATCTGCCCGCAGAAAAACTCCGTCCATATTAAAGGAACCGCCTCTGTTGACCCGTCCGTTGGATGGGCTGAAGCCTTCATGCGCGCTTCCGTCGGCGGGAGTATCTTTATAATCGCCGTATTTATCCTGAAGCCATTGGGCTGCATTTCCCGCCATATCGCACAAACCATGAATGGTATTTCCGGCCGGCCTTGAGCACACAGGCATCGTGCCCTCGCCGCAGTCTCTCATCACAGCCTTTTCGCAAGACGGCTCGTCATTTCCCCATGGATATTTCCGGTCCCTGCCGCCGCTTCTGGCCGCGTATTCCCATTCAGCTTCGCTGGGAAGTCTCGCGCCCGCAAACACCGCATATTGATGCGCCTGATCCCAATCCACGCAGTTCACGGGGTGGTTCTGCCGGCCCGGTTTTCCCCAATTGCAAAAAGCGCCGAATCCGCCGGGACTGCCGCCTGTCGCCGGTTCTGTGCACCGGCCCTTGTTTACGCATTCCGCGTATTGTTCCACGGTGACAGCTGTTCTGGACATATCAAAGGTTTGGATAACGACCTCATGCACCGGCCTGGCATCCTCAAGCAAATCGCCGTACGCGGTGCGGGCGTGATCTTTTGTCCCCATCATAAAAATCCCTCCGGGAATGGTAACCCACTCAATCGGTTTGGAAGATACGCCCGCCCGTGGATTGTTCACTTCGGCATATATTCCGCCGGTCATACAGGTTATAACTACCGCCATAAGAATTTTTTTCATTATTTTATCTCCATTAGTCTGAAACCGCAGCTACCACCCCCTCCTTCATCCCCCATCAATGGGGAGGAATATAGCGGGGGCGCAACTGCATTTTGGGGTTAACCTGCTATAACAGATTACAGGATTATAGTTACACTATAGGACATCACGCCGGTATGCGCGAGGGCCAAAAGGCCATTCCCTTCATAAAAAAAAGACCCAGATGTTTTTGGGTAATTAGACCCAGGAAGAAACAGAAGCCGGTGTCCAGATTATTACGATAGCTGGATTCCGGCTTCCGCAGGAATGGGCGGTTTCTTTGCCGGCGCAAACGGAAGGAATAGTATTGAGGCTGGATATGGCGGATATGCGGACACATCGGCTCCGAGCACGGCGATATTACTCATGCCCAGCTTTTTTCTTTTTATTTCTTTTAGGAATTCCCGGCGCATTTTATCGGTGGCTTCAAAAGGCGGACGGTTGCCTATCAGGAGGAACCACCCCGCGGTTATAAGCGAGAGCAGTCTGTGAAGCCAGATGAACGGACCCAGAAGTCTTGTGCATGGCCCCAAAAATGGCAGCAAAAGTACGGCGGCGACTATGGAAACGGCGACTGTTCCCCTGAAAATTTTACAAAGAAGACACGGTTCCAGTAAGTCATAAAACCTGCGCAGTCCGCCGGTTTTGACATATTCACGAGCGTCTTCAGGCATATTTCTCCCGCATAATTCTATCCGAATATTCACCGGAACTTATTATATAAAGCACAAAACCCCGGCCGTTTTTTGGCCAGGGTTAGGGCATTTTACCGTCGGAGATGGTTGCGGGGGCTGGATTCGAACCAGCGGCCTCAAGGTTATAGGTCTCGCGGTAAAGCGTCGGAGGCGTACCCGTCGAGGATTCCATAAAATCTCCGCCCGGTCAAACGTCCAGCCTCGCGGCCATAGAAATTATACCGCAGGTTTATTTTATGTCAAAATTTTTAGCGCGAGAACGCACGATTCAGCGATACGTTTTATAATGGTGTTTATGGTTTCCGCTGTCCCATAATCAGCGCGGAAAGTTTCGGAAAGTCTCTTTGCTGCAGCCGGAAGAATCTGCGCCATTTGAGAGCAAATTCCCATAACAGCCCTCGAACTTACTTCCGCCTCGCCAGCCAACCGTTCCCAATGCCGCCTCATAACCCAGTCAGGCCGGTTCTCTCCGCCGATTTTCATGGCGAGCTTATCGGAAAGTCCCTGATATACCATTGTCGACATGAGGTCATAGAATGGCGCAAGGCGGATGCCTGTTTCTCTGCGGATCAAAACAGAAAGATTTTTCGCGTGAGCGTCGCAATTGCCGATAAAATAATTAAAAACAACCCAGCGGAGCAGATTATCCTTGTCTGCAATCGGCTCCGCGCTGTGTTCCGCGAGCAGGGCGAAGCAGTCTTTCAGGCTTGGCCCGCCTTCTGATTCATATTTCTGGTCATAGCCATAACCCATGGCCTGGCAAAAATCCTCCTGATGCAAGCGGATAAGTTTTCCCTCTTCATTTTCGCGGTCATAACGGCGTATTATAAATACACGCACACCCGTCTTGCGTATGACTGTTTCTGGAACGGGCATCCCGCATTCTTTTGCCAATCCCATACAAAATGCCTCGTTTTCCACGGAGTCCGGAAACTCCGGAATGGCAGGCTTAAGTATATGGGAACTGGAATTGGCGCCGCGCGGAATAAAGAGTTTTCCATCTTTTATAAAGATAGGCAGTTTATTCTGTGCTCCGGCCAAGGATAACCGAAGGCCGTCTTTGGAGGTAAGCAGAGGCCTGCGCGGCATTTCCGCTATCATTCGGTCCAATTCGGCATCGGAAATTTCTTCGTAACTGCCGCCGGTTTCCGGGATTTGATTTGACGGCAGAAGAGAAAGCGCACCGGCGCACTCTCCGCCGAGTTCTTCAAGCAGTTTGAAATCGTTTTTTTCTGAAATCCCCCGTTCTTTGGCAATAAGTTCTTTGATGCGTCCTTCCGGCAGGATATTTGCAAAGAAAAAACGGGCGGGATCATCCTTGAAAGCTTCAGGCTTCAGCGGCAGGCGTATGGAAATGGGAGCGGCCTCCGGAGACGAAAGCCAGCTTTGGTCATATTGAAAAACGAAATTTCTCCTCACGTCCAGCCACAGGCGTCCCGCCAACTCAAATCCCCAATAAACATTAAGAGAATTAGTCATTGGTCAAGGTTTTCTTTTTTAAAATAACAATCAGTCCAAAGGCGCTCATTACTTTAAGCGCCTTGCCAAACTGTATCGTACTTTTCCCGTTTTCCAGATCGGACAAAAAGCGGGTTCCCACATTGCACATTGCGGCAGCTTTGTTTTGGGTAAATCCGGATTCCTTTCTCAATTGGCGAATGATTCTGCCGATTGATTCCGTATCTTTTATGACAGCTTTTTCGGTAAATAAATTTGTGTTCATTGGTTTCATTTTTCGTTCCCGAACAGGAATATTTTTAATTGAATTACCCAGCGCGCAATATTTTATTCCCGAACGGTAATATTATAACAGCAACATCCTCTTTTGTCAATAGTTATTACCGCTCGGGAATAGCAGCTTTTCCGCCAGCCGCACCTGCGTCCAGCGTCGCTCATGACGCAGCTTGCGAATCTGTTCTCCGATAAAAAACCGCCGTTTGTCTTGTTTAATCATATCGCTATGGCGACATATTTATCGCCATAGCGATATTGCAACAGATAAACTCTTGTTTTTCAAGACCTATTTTAATGCCCGCCCGAAAAATAATAAAGCCGATATGCCGGAAAATGATTTCATTCCGGCTTTCAACCGAACCTTTTTGGGCTGATGCAATCAATCTCCGTTCTTTTGTCAGGGATATTTTTTTATATTGAGGAATCAGCCTGTGGTAATTTGCATGGATGGAAAATATAAACCGCATGATTATTTATTGATTGCAGACAGAATGTCCGCAGCCAGAGCGGCGCATGAAGCGGCAATGGTTTCGGGAGGTTCGGAGCGACCTACGGCTCTCGCCGCCATCCGCGAGCCTTCAGATTCAGGTTTGGCAAAAAGACTTTCCAGCAGCCCCACGGCCCCCCAGCTGACAGCGCCGGCAATTTTGTCCATAAGGAGCTTTGACCATACCCCGGCTACAGCCGCCGTCTGCGTTGCGCGCAGGAGACGCAGAACGTCAAGGGCATCTTTATCCTTCAGCCTGCCCTGCTCCCCCTGCCTGTCGGCTATCTTGTGAAGCTTGGAAATAAGAAGAGCCGTCGGCCCCGCCACCGCGACACCAAACCCCCTCGTGTCGGTTGGATCAAGAGCGGTGATAATCTTTTTTTCCTTATCCGACAAAGCGGCTTCCAGTCCTTTAACTTTACGGGCGACCGTATTGCCATGAACGCCAAGCCGCGCTCCGCGCCGGCCTGCTCCTCCGATGGATTCCGGAACCAAAAAATCTATTTTAACCGAAACGTCTGTTTTCTCTGCGAGCGTTGCTTTAGCCAGCCATGTTCCCACATCGGCGCCGCTTCTCTGGAAACCAGCAGAGCGAATAGCGTCTTCCAGCTTAGGCTCATTCGATAAAAATTGCGGGTCAATTGCCAAATCAGCATCGCTTGTATATTCCGCCACTGCCAGGCCCGCGGGCCCCGTATGTAAATATACCGCCTGGGCGCCGACCAGGATAAGGGCGTCCCTCTGGGAACCAAAAGCATCCAGCGCGTCGAGCAGGACGCGGCGGGCCAGAATATAAAGAGGATCAGCGCCGCCAGGATGATTCATTTTCCTCCATCCAATCAAGCAGAGCCTGGCCTTCGGCCGGGGATCGGCCGGGGCCGGTAAGTAAATCCACTGCGATCTGGCTCAACGCGGCGCAGGGCATTCCGCCCCGCTCCTGTATGCGGTCAAAAACAACTGCATCGTATGGTTCAGCCAGCAGAACATTGGCCCCGGATTCAGCGGGCCGGAGCCCAAGTCTTTGCGCGGCTTCTTCAGGAGAATCAATATATGCTGTCAGGAGTTTAGCCGGAGCAATAGGCGCTATTGCTCCGGCCGCAGTTGAGCCTGTTACGGCAACGCGTTTCCCCGCAGAAACCAATCGGCCGGGAAAATCTGAAAGGCCGCGGGGTTCCAGATACGAAACCACTCTATTGGATTCCATGAATGAGTAATCCCGCGCCCATCGTTCAATGAGCCCGCGCCAGCGGACCATAGTCACGGGCCCGCGACAAGTTCTTTCAATAAGATCCTCCGTTTCCAGAAAAGACAGAACCCTCGAAACATAACCGGGGTCAATACCCGTGCCGGACGCCAGTTTGCGGACAGCAAAAGGAGGCATTATATCGCAGAGAGCGCGTATGATTCTGCCGGCCTTAGCGCCTTTAAGCGACCGCGCCTGCCGCTCCTGTCTATGGGGATTCCGCTCTGCTCCCTGAGTCTCAATGTAAAGAGCGGGGCGGGAGGCGGTAATGCGTATATTTCCCGTAGGGTCGGCATAAGACATATTAAGTTCCTTGAGACGCTGACGCACGCTCAGGCCTAAAAACGGCGCCGCGATAAGCGGAATAGCTTTATGCCCAAAATTCTTTATGTAAGCCCTTAGTCGTTCGACCGCGCCGGATACATCTTTGGGCTCCAAGCTGGCTTTAATCTCAATGATAATCAGAACATTCTCGCCGTGCGGACCTGAACTTTTGATTATATAATCCGGTTCCCATCCTTTTTTCGGAGAAACAATTTTGCCGACAGCCTTCCACCCGGGCGGAAACCGCTGCCGGAGAAGTTCCAGAATGGATTGCCCCAATCTGTTGCCTAAAATAGCCTTGTTGCTCATCATGTGCAACATAGTATATATTGGCAACAACGATTTGTCAAGGCCTACGTATCGCGCAAGCTAAAATGTTACCCAAGGCAGTATCATCTTGCAATGTAAAA
>CAZFMJ010000072.1:0-14511 GCA_964520045.1 uncultured Elusimicrobiales bacterium
CGTGTGCGGGAAAACCGCCTGCACGGTTTGACGAGGGGAGGAGGCTTAGCCTTCTCCTACTAATATGTTCCCGCAAGCCATACCCGGGAATTGAAGGGGAACCGCAAGTAGCTGTTGATAAAAATATTTTGGGAATTTATGTGTTTGATCTATTCGGCAGAGCGGGATTGTTCCATGGTGTAAAAGCATGAGGGTATATTGTTGCAGCTCAAGCGTTCATCAATGCCTGGCCTTTCGGCGGCTTGCGCGGGGTAGTTTAATCGCAGGGCAGCAAAGGTATTTTGCGGATTATTATGTCGCATAAAACTCCAGATTCCGTTCCGGCGATGAAAGCGGCGCGTCTGAAAGACGCCATGCTTTTTTGTGATCTCAAAGAAGCCGCCATATCTAGGCGGAGAAGATCGGCGTATTTAATTTGGGGCATTTTTGTCTTTGCGGTTATTCTGAGTTTTTTTGCCGCGCGGCGGGAATTCGGTTTTTTGATGGAAGATATTGTTGATCGGGAATGGGTTCTTAGAGATTCCGCCGGAGATATCATTTCAAATAATTTAAATTTTATGCCTGATGGAAGTATTATCGGGCGAGCGGATGCCGGGATTTCGCGATTGAACAGATGGGGCATGAAAGATAAACAGATACTGCTTTTCGGCGATGATGGAACAGCGCTTTTCGCTTTCAATACCTTAACTTTTCACAACCGGCGATTGCGCATCGTAGACGGTAAAACGGGTCATATGCTTTCTGAGGTTAAAAAGAAGTCAATGATGCGGATTGTTTTATTCTGCCTAATTGTATTGTCGGGCGGTTTTTTACTATTTCTTTTTTGCGTTGATATTTCAAAAAACAATACTGATAAATTGGGGAAATTAGCAGGGGCGGCCGTAGTTGTCTATGTGCTGCTCATGTGGTATCAGTTCGGGATATTGCAGATATGGCGCTTTATAAGGCCATTGGCACAATTTTCGGGAGAGGCAGTTTTCATTGTAATCGTTGCGGCGGGCTTTTTATTTATCAAATTATTGCTTAATTTAATTAATTACAGCGACATCGAAACCGTCGCGATCGCCGGCACAAAAGATATGAGTGGAACGGCGGAAAGGTTTTTCGCGGGACAGAAAAGATTGGTTGTCACCGTGATTGCGGGGATAGTCTGTTGGGGTGTATGGATCTTGCCCGAACTTAACAGGGTCCCCAGTTATCTTTCCGGAGACGAATTTTATCATTTCACGGTAAGCAGAGGCACGCTTTCGTATTTGGCGCAATATATTGAATCGGGGTTCCCCATAGCGCCTGATTCCGGAGGAGCAAAGTATCCCTCGCTGATGTATTTGCTTTACGCGCCGTTTGCGGCAATAAATACTCCGTTTATGCAAAGGCTGCCGCTTATATTGCCGTTTTTAATGTGCATAATTTTAACCTATCTGATTTCACAGGACATTGTGGGCGTTCCGCGGATTAGCGCTTTAAATAGTCTGTTGGTTGCGACATCGCCGCTTTTGCTTTCGCTCACTTCCGATAAATATCTTGATATCGGGCACCCGGCTGTTTTTATGTTCGTATGTTTCGGGTTTTACAAAAGCGTCAAGACGGGAAATATTAAGTGGCAGGTAATTACGGCGGTTTCTGCAGGCTTGTTGCCGTTGATAAAAGACAATGCGGTGCCCACCGCGTTTATTGCCGGGGCAGGGCTGTTTTATTTGCGGGTTAAGAAATTTTGGACATTACAACGAAGCGGGCAGGGGGTTCTGTTGCTGGCGGCGGCATGTTTGCCGGGTGTTATGTATGTCTTTATGAAAAGTCAAAATGTCTGCGGCGACGCGGAGCGGCTTGCTTTCCAAAATATATATATCCAGGATTACAGGCTCTTTTTCATGTTTTTGGCTCTTTATTCCCCGATTGCGTTTGTTTTTATGTCTCCGCTCGGTTTATTCCGGGACAAGCAGAATGTTTTATTCGCAGTTTTTTTATTGGGAAGTCTTACCGGCCAATTTTTTGTATATGCGATGTTTTTCCCGGGGTGGATTCCATGGACAAGGAATTATCTTATGTTTTACGGGCAAATCGCAGTATGTGGGATTATGGGAATGTCAACGGCGCTGAAATACATAAGACATGGGTCGTGGTGGATAATTTTTATTTGTTTTATATCGCTCGCGTTTAATCTTATTTTCGGCGCGCTGAATGTAAGGAAAAATGTGTTTTTTCATGAATTGGAGACGGGGTATCCGTATGATCATCTTTCGGAATACATAAACAACAATAAAACAACCTTCAACAATTCCGAGATATACGTCCATGTCCCGGCGTCAATGTCAAAATTCAGGGTTAACATCCCCGAGGTTAATGTAAAAATTATTCCGGTTTCAGCGTGCGGTGCGGCCGCGAAGAATAGTATGATGTCATTTGAAGAATTTGAAGAATGTCTCCCCGCGTCCGCCAGATACTGTTTGTTCCACTGGAGGATAAGCCGGGCGCATGTTCCGGCGGCGGAATTCCCGAAAGTAAGAAAACCGGAGTTGCTCGGCAGGAAAAACATCCGCGTTATTGCCGAATTTTCCGACGCGAGGTCGGACGGGAATATCGGAATCATGCTTTTTGAACGGAAGATCTTTAAAGATTAAAACAATGCTGACTTATATAAAATGCCATAAAAAATCATTCATTTTTTTCTCCGCGGTTATTTGCAAGCTGCTTCTATCGGGATTGTTTTCTTCTGGATACAGAAATCAGCTTTTTGTGCCCTTTGTGGAGCAGTTTTTGTCTAATTTTGACAATCCATGGGATTTTTTTTATTTTCATAAAAAATTTGATATTTTCCCGTACCACGGGCTGATGTTGTATGTCCTTTCCTTTTTTTACGCGCCGTACTATTATTTGTTTTCAAAAATATTTTTTCTGAACAATTTTTTCTTTAAAGGGCTTTTTTTCGGACTGCCCATATTATTGGCCGATATTTCAATATTTTATTTATTGCAAAAAAAATTTCCCAAAAACCAGCAAATCACGTATATCTATTTCTTTTCCCCGATTATAATTTATTCGAGTTATATACATGCGCAAATAGATCTAATTCCCACCGCATTGCTTGTGGCCTCAATATATTTCTTGACGGATAAGCGGAATTGTTTATCCGGCGTAATGCTGGGCATGGCGGCCAGCACTAAGCTGCATGTAATAGCGGTGCTTCCGCTGCTGGTTATTTATATGGTCAAAAATTTCTTTTCCTGGCGCGACGTCGGCAGATTTTTCATTTGCGCAGCGGGTGTTTACGCGGTTTTTCTGGTGCCATATGTTTTTTCGGAATCTTTTCGCGTGTTGGTTTGGGCAAATCCCAAGCAGATGCTTTTATTTTCATCCGCGTTTAAAGTCGGAAACGATTATGTGATTTTGCCGTTATTTTTTATTTTTATGCTTTATGGCCGATTTTTTGCGTATCACAAAATCAACGCCGACATGTTTTATACGTTTTTGGGCATATTGTTTTTCGTTTTTATCGCCGTCATTATCCCTGCGCCCGGATGGTATGTATGGCTGGTGCCGTTTATGACGATATTTTTGATAAAGACGGCGGAACATAAGAACATTTACATGATGAGTGCGCTGTTTAATGCGGCATATTTGATATATTTTATTTTCTTTTTCATTCCGGACTATCCCGATATCATGTTTATGAATAGCGAGCTAAACATGAAAATTTCTAATCCCAAATTGTCATCGCTGGCATATACATTTTTAGAGAGCTGCCTGTTGTTCATAATTTATGCTTTTTATAAGTTCGGCATAAGAAGCAATTCCGTATATCGGAAAGATTTTGTCAGGGTAATCGGAATTGGCGGGGATAGCGGGGCGGGGAAAACGGTGCTTTTGGGGGATTTAAAAAAAATATTTAATGAAAAGGCGGTGGAGTTGGAAGGAGACGCCAGCCACAAATGGGAAAGAAACGACGATAATTGGAGGATTTATACTCATTTAAATCCCAAGGCGAACCGGCTGCATATGCAGTTTGAGGATTTGCAGGCATTAAAATACGGCAAATCCGTGCAAAGAAGAGAATATGATCACGCGACGGGAAAATTTTCTGATTTTAGGGAAATCCGCGCCAGGGATTATGTGATAATGTCCGGTCTGCATACTTTTTATCTTCCAGCCATGCGCAAGACCATCGATTTAAAAATATATATGGACACGGATAATGCTCTGCGGCATCATTGGAAGCAGCTGCGCGATACACAGGCCCGAGGATATAAAAGAGAAGAGGTGGAGGTTATTGGTGAAAAACGCGAGGAAGATTCGGTAAAATATATTCAACCGCAAAAAGATTTTGCTGATATAATAATAAGATACTTTATGGAGGACGCTGATTCGGCGGCGGACGGCCGGATGACGGGTAAAAATCTGGGACTTCAGATAACCATGGACTCAAGCGTTGATCTGGAAAAGGTTATAAATACATTTTCAAAAAAAACGGCGGAAATATATTGGAATTATTCCGATGATATGAAACACCAGTTCGTGGTAATAAAAAAACCGGTGACAAAAGAAATTATTAAAAATGTGGCGGAAGAAAATATTGCCAATATAGAAGAAATTGTCGGAGTAAAACCGGAATGGGAAGAAGGTTTTCGCGGCGTAGTGCAGATAATGGTTCTTATGGTTTTAAGCAAAAAAATGACGCAAGGGCAGCAGCTGGCCAATACGGCCCTTGTGTAATAATGCGGGGGATATGAACGAATTAGAAGGGCTTGTCCGATTGGCAAAATATGCGGGGGAACGGTTTGATCTGATTCAGGCCGGCGGCGGCAACGTTTCGGTTAAATTGGCGAATGACATAATGTTAATAAAGTCGTCCGGGGTTTCCTTATCGGAAATGTCAATGGATCGCGGGTATAGTAAACTGAGCGTTTCAGAAATACTTTCGGTGTTTCGGACCCCCGCGCGGAGCATGAGACACAAGAAAAATCGCAGTGCTTCGGCGGAAAAAATCATGAATAAAGCGCTGGTTTCGGGGCCGCGGCCTTCGGTCGAAAGTTTTTTGCACGCCGTATTGGGCAAATATGTTTTGCATGTTCATTCGATCGGATCCATTATTTTGGGGGGCGCGCCTGATGCCGGCGGAATTTTAAGCAATCTTATCGGCGATATCGTTTTTATTCCATATGCGACGCCGGGCATTGATCTGGCGTTAAGATTAAAAAAAGAAGTTGATGCGTACGTGTCGGGGAAGGGAAAAATGCCAAGGTTGATTTTTCTTAAAAATCACGGCGTAATAGTTGTCGGGGAAACTTTTGAAGAAGTTGTCCGGCTTACCGAAAAAACCGCAATAAAAATAGAAGAGTATCTTAATTTGGACCTTGCAAAGTTTAGGCAGCCCACAAGATTGTCGGCGCTGTTAAACAGCATCGACAAATCCGCAAGAAGCGTTTATTTGTCTTCCGATGCATGGTTGAACGGGCTGCTTAAAATATCTCCTGAAAATTTTTTTATTCCTCCGGTGTCCCCGGATACTGCGGTGTATTGCGGATTGGGCGCTCATGAAATTTCGTCATTTAATGATAAAAGGTCCCTGGCGAAATACAAGGGCCGGCATGGAATGCTGCCGAAAATAATTATTTGCGGGGAGTCTCTGTTTTTTGTGGCGCCCAATATTAGAAAAGCCAAAGAAATAGAGGAGGTTTTTAAGGCGCACCTATTGGTCGTAACGCATTCCCGAGCCGTGGAAGTTTTATCGCCCGGAGAAATTAAATATTTATGCTGCTGGAAAGCTGAAAAATACCGGCAGACATTTTCATCAACTTAACAAATGCATATTATAATACCGATGTCCGGGGCCGGCCGGCGTTTTTTGGACGCAGGATATATTGCGCCCAAACCCTTGATTCCGGTCGATGGAAAACCGATGATAGAGCATGTGGTAAACATGTATCCGGGCGAAAAAAAGATTACATTTATTTGTTCTCGCGCTCATTTGAACAGCACAAATTTACGGCAGGTGCTCGGACGAATCGCTCCCAAAGGGCGTATTCTTGCTATTGAGCCGCATAAAAAAGGCCCGGTTTATGCGGTTTCCAAAGCCGTTGATTTAATCGAAGAAGACGAAGAGGTTATAGTAAGTTATTGCGATTTTTCTAAATATTACGATTATCATGAATTTTTGCTGCACACCCGAAACCGAGATGCGGACGGCGCCATAACTTGCTATAAGGGATTCCATCCCCATATGCTGTACCCCACCAATTATGCGTTCGTCCGCCATGAAAAACAATGGCTTCTTGAAATAAGAGAAAAACAGTCCTTTACAGATAACAGAATGGAAGAATATGCCTCCGATGGAACGTATTATTTTAAAAAAGGGGCGTATGTAAAAAAGTATTTTCAAAAATTAATGGATAGAAAGATAGGTTTTAACGGCGAATATTATGTCAGCATGGTTTATAATCTGATGCTTGAGGACAATCTGAAAATTTCAATATATGACATTGTTAATATGCTTCAGTGGGGAACCCCTAGAGATATGGAGGAATATCAGGGATGGTCCGATTTTTTTAAAGATGCAATAAAACCCCGAAAAAATATTTTGCCGCTGGCAAAAAGCATAAATCTGATCCCAATGGCTGGAAAAGGCATGAGATTCAGCAAAGAAGGCTATGTCGTGCCCAAACCGCTCGTGCGGGTAAGCGGCAAATCAATGGTTGTTCAGGCCGCCCGCAGTCTTCCGTCGGCCGAAAGGCATATTTTTATATGTCTGGAGGAGCATTTCGGGAAGTATGCTTTGGGCAGGGAAATAAAAAAGTATTTTCCGCGTGCCAAAATAATTAGGATCAAAAAAATTACCGGAGGACAGGCTTGCACCTGTGAAATCGGTTTAAAGAACGAGGATATGGACGCTCCGCTTCTCATCGCTCCGGCCGATTCAATGGTCGGATGGGATAATGATAAATATAAAAAGCTAATAAATAGCCGCGGGGTTGATTGCGTGGCGTGGAGTTTTAAGAGGCATCACATGGCGGAGCTTAAGCCGCAGATGTACGGGTGGATTAAAACAGACGGGAACGATAACGCGGCGGGGGTTTCCGTAAAGGCGCCTGTCTCAAGCGATCCGTATAACGACCATGGAATTTCCGGAATTTTTTGGTTTAAAAAAACCCGGATATTTTTTGACGGCCTTATGGATTTGTACAGGAATAATGTGCGCGTTAACGGCGAATTTTATGTTGATAGCGTGATAGATCGTTTGATAAAGTCTGGTTATAAAGTCAAGGTTTTTCCGGCCGAGCGGTATATATCGTGGGGCACTCCGGATGAATTGAAGACCTTTGAATATTGGCAAATGTTTTTTCATAGATATGGCCGGCATCCATATCGTTTGGAAAAAGATGTGATGGTATGCGGGGATCCGGAATAATACGGGGGCATGCCGGCTGGCAGTCCACATGGGGGGGGGATATGTTTTTTGAATTTATAAAAAATAATATTTTTATTCAAAATCTCGCCGGCGAATTCTTGGCGAGAATTCATCCGTCAATAGAGCATAATATTGAGAAAATCCGGATGTTGAAAAAGGCATTCTTTCATTGCGAGCTTGAGCAGGTTGAGGGGGCATATTTTGAATTCGGAATATACGAGGGGACATCCTTGTATGCGGCGGCGCGGATATATGAAAAGCTTAAATCGAAAATAAATAGAAATTTTTACGGGTTTGATTCTTTTGATGATGGATTTAAATATTATAACGATATTGACAAACACCCGTTCTTTAAGGAGGGAGATTTTAAGAGCTCTTACGCAAAAGCCTGCAAGCGGTTTGAAAAATTAAAAAACGTGCGGCTTATAAAGGGATATCTTGAAAACACCATAGCGGGCAAAAATGCCGGGGATTTTTGCAATGAAACAAGCTGCGCGGTCGTGTTTATAGACTGTGATTTGATGAGTCCGGCGCATATCGCATTGGAGTTTGTCGGGCCGCTGCTCAGGGAAGGAAGTATTATTATTCTGGATGATTATTGGGCGTATAAGGGCGATCCGGAAAAAGGCACGTGCGGGGCGTTAAATAAATTTTTAAAAAATCGGCCTTCGCTGAAAATAAGGGATTATGCGGATTACGGTTACGGTGGGAAATCTTTTGTCGTGCATCATATTTAGCTTTATTATTTCCATTTGGCGATATTTGCCGTTTTGGTGCAGACGGCGTCAAAAAGTATCCTTTCTTTTTGCAAATAATTACAATAATTATTGATGTCTTCCGGCCGGTTTTGCAATTCCGGCGAAACCAGACACAATTTAAAGCCGGCATTTTTGAGGGCCGCATAATTTTTTTTGTTGATTGGAAGCTTAGTGAAACAGTCGACCCAAACCCATCTGGCTTTCCCGCGCATGGCTAAAATTGTGTCAATGCGCTCAAATTCAGAAAATCGCAGAGCGATATTTTTTTCATTTTTTGAGGATAATAAATAGATCATCGGAAAAGAGGAATCCAGAAAAAAATAATCCTTTATGCCGCGTTCTTTGATATGTTCGAGAACTTTTTCCTCAATTCTTTCGCTTTTTATATTAAGTATAAGATGTTTATGTTTATAATGCTTTAAATACTTTTCGAACTCCTCGCCGCCGCAGAAGGGCTCATGAGAAAGGATCACCCGCCCGTTTTGATCTCTCAAATCAATTTCAACGCCGTATTCAACCGGCACGGAATTCAATTCTTTTATCGTGTTTATCCTGTGGGCGACATGTATCATTAAAGTATTCCTCCTGCTTTGAGTTTTCTGCTGAAAGCGATTGTCCTGCCGATGAATTTATATTTCGACATAAATCCGGTGTTCCACTTTGATTGTCCGTATATCCGGTCGGGAAATGTCACTCCGAAGCGTATAATGCGCAAATTGTGTTTGAGCGCCATATAATAAGCGTATAAATCCAAAGAAAAATCATGCGGCGGGTTTTTCCATTTCTCATAAAAACTCCGGTGGAAAATATTGGGCTGAGCATTAATATCCCACAGCTGATTTCTAAAATAGATGCTTTCAAAAAGGCTCATCCCGACCGTAAATAGATTGTCCGTCAATCGGCGGCCCTTGCGCAGGCCTTTGATATAAATGCCGGGATTTTTATCTTCGGAATCTATGATGTCGGCGGCATGGATAATGTCATGCGGGTCGGCCTGCATGTCCGCGTGCGTCCAGCCAAGATATGTTCCTCTGGAATTCTTTAATCCGGACAAAACCCCGAACCCATAACCGTGATTAATAGGGACATGAACGGTCCGCGCGAATGGATAATCGGGGAGCAGCCGGCGCAGAATCTCGGCAGAGGCGTCCGTTGAGCCGTTGTTTACAAAAATAATTTCGACGTCGCGTGTTTTTACGGCCGCGCCGCATTTTTCAAAAAGCAGCGGCAGATTTTCGGCTTCGTTATAACAAGGAATTACAACCGATAATTTCATGGGTTTTTCTCACCTTCTCATTCTAATATTTTGCCGGCCGGTTTACCAAGCGGGTTCGTTGTTTGTTATCCCGGCAAGGCATAGTAAGTAGTATAATTTTGTGGATGTGTTCGTGGCAGGAGGAGTGATCAGGGGTTGGTCATAAAAGGAGGATGAATGGGAGAAGAAACTTTTTATGTGGATTGTCCGATTTGCAGGGCGCGCATTGAAGTTGAAAGAAAGACCGGCAGAATAATCAAGCACTGGGAGAAGGCCGAAAAGAAAGAGGGGGTAGATCCCGTGCAGGATGCGCTCAAAAAAATGCAGGAAAATAAGGACAAGCTGAGCAAATATTTTTCCGGCGCGCGCACCTCGATGGAAGAGAAGAAAAAGGAGCTTTTGGACAAATTCGACAAGGAAAAACAGAGGATCCATGATGAAGGCGATACTTCAAGGCCCATAAACCCCATGGATTTGGATTAGCGGGCTATCGGGCGGAATTCACTGCGGCGGCGGTATCGCGGGTTTGCCGCCTGTTTTTTTCTTCTCCTCTTCAAGGAGGGTCAGGCGCATTTTTTCAAGCCGGGCAAGTTCTTCCGACATCCGCTTTTCATATTTTTTGCGGGATTGCGATAAATAATTTTTAATTTCTTCCAAATCTCCGGTCTTAATTGAGGCTATCGCGTGAGTAGACAGACATTCCGCCCTGATTTCCTGCTCAGGCGGGCATTCCTCTCTGAGTTTATTCTTTTCTTCCTCCGTGTTTTTCGGTTCTTTGGCGCGTCTGTTGAGTTCATTGGTTATCCGCTTTTCGTCTTCTATAAAAAAATTTGCCGATGCGGATTCGAAAGAATGGAGATTTGTGTATAATTTCCAGTTTGTTTTTATTTTCCTTTCCAGCGCCGCCGGATTCGTGCGGAATACGTGCGCCTCGGGGAGTATTCGGGTATCCGCATACTCTTTGACAAACCACTTGGCGTAATCGGGGTTTTTAATTGATTTTTCCATCGCAAATAACTGTTCGGTAAAAAAGGTCTCAATTTCATCGTGCGGAGTATATACGTCGGGAAGGCGTTCTTTTTTTAACCAGAGATTGTGCTCTTTATGTTTGGCTTCATGAACAAGATCCAAAGCCAGCAGACGCGCCAAATCTTTTATCGGCTCCGGTTTGGTTTGAAGGTCGTTTGCCGTATATTTGTTTTTTGCCAGCCATTTCTGTATTTTTCGCTCGCTTAAAATAATTTTCCCGCTTTCAGGGTCAAACTGCGCCCCCGCATTACCCGTGTTGTCGATCGTCATATTAAACGAATTTTTCCAATGGCTGGCGCATATTTTCAGAAGTTCGTCGCCGACCATAGTTCCCCTGATTTCGTTTTTAAGGGCGGTTTCAAGCAGGGGGGCAACTATTTTTTTGTCTATTTTTAATGGCGAATCGCCGGCGGGCGAAGTCTTGTTTTCGGCCGGAAGTTTTTCTTCGCGCAGGAGCCCTGCGATCCTGGAGGTTTTAAGTTCGGGCGTATTGTCAAAAAACTTATCCAGCCGCTTTATCTGCTCTTCCGGCGGCAGATTTTTTATGCTGGCTATTTCGGCCTGAAATTCTCTGAGGCGGGCGGGATTGACTCTCTCCAGAACGGCCGAGGTGCTTTCGTGTGCTTTAGACAGGGCCCTTATCCGCGAAAAATGCGTTCTGAGTTTATATTCCGCGTCGGACGGCAAATCCCAATATAATTGATCCCAGATTTTTCGGTTTTGCTCCATGGCTGATTTACCGTATATCGATAATTTTTCGCCGGGAGTTTTAATGAAAGCGTCGGCCGTTTCCCGCGCATATAATTCAAGGTGGTAGGACTTGCGTTCCAGAGAAAGGCTGTTCCAGCCGCCGGCTGTTAAATTCCGCTTCCCAAGCCAATTGCGGGCATCTTCATCCAAAGTATCCCAAAACCGCATGGCTTGTTTTGCCAGCAGTGTTTTTCCGGAGCCTTTGTATTTCCCGATCCAGCCGATAAATTTGTTTTCATCCGTCCAGAATCCGAATTCATCGGCGGCCGAAGAGGGCTGAAGCCTCGTTTTAAAGGCGTGATAAAGGCTTCCCGGCTTTTGGTGATTATCCAGGCATTGGGATAAATCTTTAAGCGTAACGGCTTTGCGCAGTAAGGCTATATTGTTTTTTTCGCAGGTTTCCTTAAACCACGGATATTTCAGGCAGTCAACGGCGATGTTCGGATTTAAATCCTTTTCTATGCCGTCTTTGCAGTATTCAAATTTGGTTTGATTGTAAGAAACCGGCTGTTCCTGAGCGGAAATTTCCGCGGGGGCATAGAAGAAAACGGCAAAAACAAAAAAAACCGCATACGGCGGGACAATAAACCGCTTTTGGAGTTTTATGAGAGGGGGCATATCAACTCCTTGCCACTAGGCTCTATTAGTATAACACGGCAATTTGACTTGTCAAGGGGGGGTTACCGGCCGGGTTGGAAGGATTTTAATACTTTATCGAAAATAGGCATATGCTTTTTATACGCGGAAGACGGCGAGTAGTAGCGCAGGGCGTAAAATCCTTCTTTTGCGGGTATTACCGCAAGTTTTTCCTTTATCGCCGTTTTTACGGCTGTTGTTGAATCGGGGGGGATAAAAACAAAAGTCTCGCGTTCAAAGGTCTTGCCGTTCCTGCCTGCGGCAAGAATGTCTTTGACCGGCCCGTATTTGTTTTCTTTTATCTTGACTATCGGATCTTGCGAGTTTCTCTTGATAAAATCTTCCATGTCTTTAAAAAGGGGAGTGTCTTTGGCGTAATAATCTATGTCGATCTTTACCGCCGCGCCCCCCTGCGCGCCGGGATAAGATATTTCTACCCCGTATATTTTACGCAGTTTTTCCGAAGTTTCGAACCGCGCGGCAGCCCAGTCTTTGGGTATTTCGCACTTAAAATATCCGCCCTCCATTATATACTGCCGGTATTGCTGTTTTTGCATGACGCGCCCCTTGCCTGCATATGCGCAGAATGATATAGATAGAATAAGCAGCGAAATAAAAAGTTTTTTCATTGGCCGGCTCCGGGCGGAAGCGGAACTTTGTGTTGGTCTGCTTCCTTGTTTTCTTTGTTTATTTCACTTAAAACCCGCATTGTCAGTTTATTAAAATCTTCGGCGCGCTGCGACATTTCCGAATGCCAGCGGGTATATTGCGCGCCGTAGTATTTAAGTTCAGCAATGGTAAGCGTGTTAAGAGGGCGTATAAAGCCCGATTCGTATGACCATGGGGCGGTAAAATCTTCCAAAAGCGGCAACGGGGCGGCCGCAAGGGCTGAATCTATTTCAAGTTTTTCTTTGGCTGTCAAGTTAAAATCATTTATCCCGCGTTTTTTCAGTTCATCTAATATTTCTTTTGCTTTATTGAAATGTCTGGCAGATTCCAGTTCAAAGGACGGTCTGTTGGCGTAATTGCTGTAAACGTCCCTTTGCAGATATTCATAGTTCTGGCTGACATCATTTGCCAATTTATGCCCCCTGTCGCGGTAAATCTGCACCGATACGGGAAGAGCTTTCCCCGGAGTCAGCGTGCCGTTGAGATAATCGGGGTTTTTTTTCAGCTGTTCGGCCAGAAACAGGCCCGCCAAAGCGTGGGTCTCCATTTCTTCTGTCTGAGGATAAACATACGTGAGGTCTTTGGATTTAAGCCATTTGCCATGATCCTGATGTCCGGCTTCGTGGAGTATCGTGGACGCTATAAATCTGGCAAAGTTTTTAACGGGAGAGGGCGTGAGCTGATTTTTATTTAGAATCAGGTCTTCGTTGCCGTATGCATTCGCTTTTTTCCAGTCATTAAAAAATTCTTCGCAGATCGTAATTTGGTCCGTTTTCTGAAAATAGGCGCCGAAAACAATTGAATTCCGGCTGGGTTTAAACGGCGAGCAATCCTCAATTTCAATCTTGATTCCGGCCCCGTTGTTTGTTACGGCAAGAAAATGTTTGCCGATAATTGTTTCCGCCCACTCGCTAAGTATCGCCGATTTAAGGAGCGGAATAAGATTGCTGTAATCAGTCCCTTTATTTTGGGAGACTGCCGGAACGGGCCGGGCGGAAGCCGGATTCTTTGCCGTTGAACGCATTTTTGCTTTGTCGTAGAGCTCATTGAAATAGTCCGACTGCTGTTCCGGAGGCAATTTTCCGGTTTCGGATATTTTTTTCTGTTTTTCGGCAAGAGCGTTGTTTGGCGCATTTTTGCCGGATGAGATAAGCGCGGTTGAACGCGGTCCTAGAATTGTTTCCCTATCCTCAAGACGAAGAAGTTCCCAATGGGGTCTTGTCACCCTTCCAGATTGAAGAATGTTTTGGTCTTTGGATGTCAAAAGGTCCCATGCAAGAATGGCCTTTTTAAAAATTGGCAGATGCCCGCCGTAATGTTTAGTTATCCAGGGAATCAATTGCTCGGCAGAAATCAATTCGCTCCGCGGCACGTACGGGGACATCCGAATTTTTAAGCCGAAAGTTTTTGCAAGGGTCGAAAGAAATCTTTCTTTGTCAAATCTTATAATCAGCGCCGTGCGCATACTGTCCGCCGTTGTGTAATTATTCAGCAGGTCTGCTATGTCTTTTATGGCATTTGCTTTTTCCAGCAGGTTTTTGTGCCGCTCGTGGTCTGCCGATTCGAGCTTCTTTAAAAGCCCGGTTTGAGAAAGGCATTGTATGGTTATCCGCGGATCAAGATTTGCCGTTCCCGCTTCGCATTCCGCCGCTTTTTTCTCTTCATCGGGAGTCAGCTGTTCAACGGCGGATAAGCCATATTGCTGAAATGAAAAAAGGACGGACAGGATAAACAGGGCAGTTGAAAATAAGAAAACCTTCCGGCCGGAAAACCCGGGTTTAAGAGGGGGCATAAATAATCCTTGCTATTCCTTGCTACTAGTATAACAGGGCAATTTGATTTGTCAAGAGACAGGAAAATCAGAATCTTATCTAACGCGTAGTTATGCTTGTTGTATTTTTACTGTTAGCGGGGCGGATCGGCAGATAGGTGTATTCTTTTTAGATTTGTAATATTTGGCTCTTCCGGGTTTGTTGTGCATGATTTAGGCCTCTTTTAGGAACGATGTGATG
>CAZFMJ010000073.1:0-13875 GCA_964520045.1 uncultured Elusimicrobiales bacterium
TTAGTGTTGCTTAATATTTAGATTTAGCCTATTATGTGACACAGTTGCTTCTCCCATTTACCGTCTCCCGTCTTGGTGTTCTTACACTCCTCCGGCCGCGGGATTGAATATACCCCCGAATATCGGGCCCAGAATACTCGAAATAAGCATCTGCAAAAGCATCTGCTTGAACATCTGGTCATTGCTGTTATCTTCTTCGGGCTCAGGTTCCGGCAGGGTTACTTTCTTCTTATTAAGATTCGGGTCGTTCTTTTTATAATCATCTTTAACCTTTGAAAATTCCAGTCCGGCTTCCGAAGCCAACTCCTCCGACTTTCCATAAAGATCGGCATTGGATGATTTTTTTAAGTTCTCAAACCCCGCCGAAGCGCCTTGCTTGGACGCGTCAAAATTGCGCGAAAGCGCCGCAAGCCTGCTTTCATCCATAGTTCTCTGCAAAGACGCCAAAGCAGGCTTTTTCCTCTTTTCCGAACCGGCTTGAGCCTGTTCCAGAACCGCCATGTCCTGCTTTGTATTTCCCGTGCCGAAAAATTTATTAGCGACTATAGAGCCGGCCGCGCTGGTGCCCGCATTGTTCGCGGTTAAAGCGGGAAGCATTGATAATTTATTTTTGCCTGCCGCATTCGCCTGCGGATCCGAATATCCAGGAGGAGCCGCGGAAGCGGATGCATCGGGAGAACCGTTTCCCTTCTCCAAAATGGGACCGCCGTCCGAACTTTCCTCCCATTTAAGGCCGTCGCCTCTCACCTTAAACAGGGAAGATTCATACGCGGAATCAGCGCCGGAAGCGTTGCCGGTTCCTCCGATCGGAGAACCGGGGGCCTGCCCTTCAAGCTCCATTCCCAGATTGCGCAAATCAGCCGACTTGCCCTTGAACTGATAGCCGCCGGATATTGAAGCGTCAAAATATGATTTCTGCCTTGCGGGAGAGGTAATCCAAATAATGAGGATGACGGCGGCGATGATTCCGCCTATAACATAGTAAGTGTTTTTTCCTCCGCCCGGACTGTATTTATTTACCATTTCGTCCATAAATTTACCCTCGTTTCCAGTAAAAAACAACATGGCCTTCCTGAACCCGGTTTTCACAAAACCGCTTGCAGGCAAAGCCTAAAACACTTGAATAATCATTGCCAGTCCTATGCCGCCACGCGGCGTAAGGCAGGCAAAGCCTAAGAACACTTGAATGATCGCTGCCAGTCCTATGCCGCCATGCGGCGTAGGGCAGGCAAAGCCTAAAAACAATCAGACAACCACTACCATTGACCTGTCAATATTAGTCTAACCCCCGAATCTTGATTTGTCAAGACCTAATTTATAACAACGGCAAAAGAGGCAAAGGAGGCAATAGAAGAAAACGGAAAACAGCACAGTAAAGAATACCGACAGTTTGTTTTACCTTCGGCTTATGTAAACCTACAACGCCGATGATTGGCATCCCTCAACGCCATTAGCGCACATTTGCTGAGCCACAGCCGTCGTGGGCGCCCAATTAATCGAGTCGGGATTATTTATTGCGTAATATCCGGCGCCATCTGCAGATCGAGTTACGTGCATACCATTAATGGGCTTAGCTAATGTCACACCTTTCGCCTCGCCAAATTCTTTGGCATATGCAGACGCATTACTTTCTCCCATAATGGTCTGCGTAAGGGTTTTTCCATTCGGATAAGTTGCGGTTATCTGAACATTGCCGGCATAATCAATTTGTGTAAGTTTGGGCGCCCCTCCGTTAAGCATTCCCGTTGCATTAAACGTGTTAGTCACTTCCGCCGGGATTTTAGGCGGGGTATAGGTGCTTCCTGATCCGGAGCCCGCCCTCTGCGCAGCCTGGCTTCCCGCTCCGGCCGGCCCGCCGAGCGCTGGATTAACCAGACCGGAAGTTGGGTCGGACCCTTTTTTTGCCAGCTCCGCCATAAGCGAATTCATCAAGGCATCCTTTTTCTCGGCTTCTATATCCCGGTCGGGAGGGCTCACACCCGGAACCGCCAATGTTTTCGCCGACTCCAGTTTTAAGTCCGAACCCAACCCATGAATGTCCTTTATACCGGTATTCTGCTTATATGAATCAAGCCCCTTTGCGCCGGAGTGTCCCTCGCCGAATACCGCGCCCGAATTATGCTTTGCGCTTTCGCCTGAATGGGAAAGTAAATCTATAGAACCGATCTTTGCGCCGCGTTTTAACGCGGAGAACGCCTTTTGCAAAAGAGAACTATTAGATGACCCTGCGCCGCCTGACCCTGCTTCTGAATTTTCGGAAAGAGAACGCCCGCCGAATGAAGAACTTTTCCCGCCGGAGCCGGCACCTGCGCCCGGCAAAGAAGCCGCCAAACGCGGCTTAACGCCGGAACCATAGCCAGCGGAAGAATTAGTTTCCCCGCCGGCATCTTTACCTTGAGCGGAACCGCCTGACCTTTTTGCATCAGCCGCATTGCCGGCGAGCGCCGCCGATGCTGATGATCCTTTTTCTTTTGAAGAGACGGAAGTCAAAGCCGGAGCCTTGCCTGAGATATCATCCTCTCCTTCCGTAAGAAGCTCGTCTTCCCCAGGGATAAACCCGCTTCCGCCTGAATAAATCTGGGAAAGGGAATTATACGGCTTAGGCGCAAGATCGGAAAATCTCTGCCACACAAAAAATACGGATATTCCCATGCCCGTAGAAAAAAGGAAAAGGAAAAAAGAAAGAAACGGCTTTTTGCCATCCTTCTTTCTTTCAAAAAATGAACGCATAATCATGCCTCCAAATTTACACCGCAGGCGGTTCTTGATTTAAAACAATAAGACAAAAACAACATGGCCTTCCTGAACCCGGTTTTCACAAAACCGCTTGCAGGCAAAGCCTGGAAACAATCATAACTGCTCGGAAGACAGAATACAGAATTCAGGAGTCAGAATAAAGACACCGGCAACGAATTTGCTGTTAGAGGCCTATTTGTAGGCCATTCTGAATTCTGGCTACTGAATACTGTTTACTGTGTAGCAACGCCAGTCCTATACCGCCATGCGGCGGCGTAGGGCAGGCAAAGCCTAAAAACACTCAGATATCATTGCCAGTCCTATACCGCCATGCGGCGGCGTAGGGCAGGCAAAGCCTCCGCACTATTAGCCTAGCCCCTAAATCTTAATTTGTCAAGGCCCAAGAACAACAGCAAAGAAAGCAACAGAGGCAAAAGAAGCAGTAGAAGGAAGACGGATAAAAAGAGACTGAACGACAGATGTTTTCTTTTCTGTCTTATGACTGTCCAAACCTTCCTTAAAGGCAGTGAGTTTGGACTGTCCCATTCTCAAAACCTTTCAAGAAAAGAATGGGTCAGTGTTCTTCGCGTTTGCTTTGCGTGCTTTGCGTTTAATCCCCTATTTGTAATTATCCGTGGTCAGCGTCGTCTGCGTTCATTCTTTTATATCCCAACTGACGTTTTCAATTAAACCATCGGGGTCAAGACCGGTTCCTTCTATTTTTTTGCCGGATGGAGGCAGAAGTTCGCATACAGTCAAACTTAAACCCCGTTTTTTGGAAAGCCGAAAAACCTTCTGAACATACGCTCTGCCGGCTGTTTTCTCCCCGAGCAGGCGGGCTTTTATGTTTTCCCTGAGAGATGCCGCAAAGATTTCCGCTCCCGAGGCAGTCTCACCGTCCGTAAAAATCAAAACGGCCCCTGCATTAAAAAAGGCGGACCCGCCGCTTTTGTAAACAGCGCTATACCCTTTCTGCCGGGATGCCGTATGAAAAAGTTCCGCGCCGCCTCCTATAAACAGCTTTAATGATTCCACGACCTCCTCTATTTTCCCTCCTTTGTTATGTCTCAGGTCTATTATAATCCCATTGATGCCGTTTTTCCTGAATATGTCCAATTTTTCACGCAAAGATGCGGAAATGCCGGGTGAAAATTCGGGAATGCGCGCATATCCTGTTTTATTATCGCCGTACCGCGAAAGCGGGGCGGATCTTTCCGCACTTTTGTCAGGGATTTGTTCTAAAACCGCTCCGCGGCGTTTTATGCCCACTATAGCGCAATATTTGTCGAAATTTTGAAGTCCGGAGATCCCCTCCTTAATATAGGCGGTTTTAATATCCCCCGCAGACACCTCTATCATCGCATGTCTTTCAAAAATACGCGCAATCTTTTCCGCCGTATCCTCATTATTACCGCAGCCCGCAAAAAAAATATATAAAACTAATAAAAAACCCGCCCCATTTTTCATATTTATACACAACAACATCAGAAGATATTTACAACTACTCAGCAGTACTATGTAGAACGCAGATAACACCGATGAATATGATAAACGCTGATGATGATTATAAATATGAGATTAAACGCAAAGTTTTTAAGCAAAAAAATCATATTCAATCATAAAAAATCAGTCCCATTCATTCCTTAAAGGCTTTGAGAATGGGACCGCCCCAAACACACTGCTCATAAAGGATAGTTTGGGACAGCGTTATCAGCGTTCTAATATTTTAATAGCTGGGTAATTCCAGATGTTTAAAGATTTCCGATCAAATTAAGGTTTTCAAGAGTCGGATCTGATTCAGGGTCGGAATAATCCCCCTTATAATCCGACGGCGGGAACGCGCCCCCTCCGAACCCGCCGAAAAGCGGATTCATCAGCCCCTGAGTCATTTTTTCTATCGCCTTCATCGCTTGATACTTAGGATCCTTCTTGGCGGCATCCTCGTCAACCTCGGGTTTGCCTACCTGCGCAACCGCAAGAGTATGCGCCCTGCCTGTATCGGCGACATCTCCTTTAAGATACCGCGGTATGGAATTCGGATCAATCCTATCCAGGCTTCTTTTGACATTCTCCGGATATTCTATCCCTTTTCCCGTATCTCCGGTTTTATCAAAACCCTGAGCCACCCAGTTATGCGCGCTGTCGCGCGAGCCGGCCCGCGCTCCATAAATAGTAAGTTTCCATAAGTCTTTTAATGTGCCCAATACGGAGTCGTCTGCGTTTTTACCATGAGCAGACGCTTTCTTTTTTGAAGAAGATTCAGTTATGCCGGCGGCAGCCCCGCCCTCCCCGCTTACGCGCGCAAAAAAACTGCTCCTCCTTCCCACTCCGGCAGAAATGCCCCCAAAAGACTGGGGATCGGCGGTATTAAGCCTTGTGTTTGATAAACCGGCGGATTGCCGGCTATCCGTATTTACACCGTTTCTTTCGCCTTCTCCGCCGCTGTCCTTTGGTAAAGCATACGACTTCCCCTGCCCGCCTGCAGGGCCTGCCGCCTCTGCATGAAATGCATTTTCACCGCCTGCCTGCTCTTCGTCCTCATCATTCCGGGAATCAAACACGCGGGCCCGGCCGCCCGCGTCCGGCTCAGAGCTTTCATATGACATGCGGCGGGAGATATCGGCGGAGGTAGTTCCGGTAAGACGGCAGGCGGCGTTACGGAAAGCGTGCCACAAAAAAATTCCGGCGGATAGAAGAAAAACCGCAAGCAAAGCGCCCTGCAGACGCCATAATTTTTTTTCACTTTGATTAAATCGTCCGGCCGGTCTTACAAGCGGGCCGTATTTGTTTTTATCTTCTTCCGGTTTGTCTATGTTAGGCATTTATTTATAAAAACCAAAAATGGTTTGGGAGGTTTACCAGCCGCAGGCGTCAGGAAAAGCCTGAAACTTGAAAGCCGGCAGCGGAGAAATGACTTACTTGCTTGCTCACTTTCTAACTTAATAACTCTCTTGCTTTTTTTGCCAATCGTTTTGAATTTAGAGTTTAGGATTTTGAGTTTAACTTCTTTGCTTCTGTTGCTTCTGTTGCTTCTGTTGCTTCTCCTGCTTCTTTTGCTGTTGTTGCAATTCTATGAGGTTTGCCGAATTCAGCAAAGATTGCGGCTATTTCATCATAATCAAGTTCATCTTTTGCTATAAGTTCCTTGACAAAACGCTCCACTATCTTCCATTCGGAACGCAGTATGCGCTCAACATCATCGGTCTGCTCCTTCAAAATCTCCTCGGACTCGGTATTGAGCCGGCTGTTAAGACTGTCCGACCTTTCCTCTTTAGGCATGGAACTGTAATCCCCCACAAAACCGCTTTTTCCCATGCCCAACCGCCACACCATCTCATGCGCGAGATTCATGGCCGTCTTAAAATCAGAGCGCACGCCGTCCGTTGTGGTATTGTAGCGGATTTTTTCCGCCATATACCCTCCCAGAGACACCCTTATATGCGCAAGCAGGGTATTGCGGTCGGAAGAATAAAGCTCTTCCATGGGGATTGAATGCACGACCCCGAGCGTTCCGCCCCTTTGGATAATCGAAACCTTAAATACGTCGCTGGTCGGATGCGAAAGATAGAGAGCCACAAGATGTCCGGCCTCATGATACGCGGTCATCTCTTTTTCCTTGTCGGTCATGTTCAGCCTGTGCGCAACCCCAAGCTCTATGCGCTCTATGGCATCGCTGATTTCCTTGTAAGAGATCGTGTCTTTTTTATTTCTTGCGGTTATAAGAGCGGCTTCTTTTATGATATTTTCTATCTCCGCGGGAGTCTTGTATACGGCCTTTCTGGCCAGCCTGCCCACGTCTATCTGCAGATTATATTTCACTTTTCCCAAATAATACTCAAAAAGCTTCTGCCTTTCTTCAAGATTCGGCCTGCCGATATATATTTTCCGGTCAAAGCGGCCCGGCCTGAGCAAAGCGGGGTCAAGAATATCCTCTCCGGCATTTGTAGCTCCAAGAACGACCACATCCGTATCCGAATCGGAAAGTCCGTCCATTTCCACCAAAAGCTGATTCTGAGTGCTGTTGGTCTCAGACCCGCCGCCGAAGGCATCATGAAGGATGCGCTGTCTGCCCACGACCTCAAGTTCGTCTATAAAAATTATGCAGGCGCCATAGGCCTTGGCGTACTGCCTGGCCTGCCGAAAAAGCTTCCGCACCCGCGAAGCCCCCACTCCCACAAAAATTTCGACGAATTCAGAGCCCGCCACGGAAATAAAGGGAATCCCGGCCTCCGTAGCGATTGCTTTGGCAAGCATGGTCTTTCCGCATCCCGGCGGCCCCGCCAAAAGGACCCCTCTTAAAATTTTACCGCCTATAGATTTAAGCCGCGTCCTGTCTTTTATAAGCTGAACTACTTCCCACGCTTCCCGTTTTGCCTCCGACAATCCGATAACATCCGCAAAACGGACATTCACGCTGTCCGATTTTATTTTGGCTTTTTTAAAACGCGCGAAACCTCCTCCGTACTGCAAAAGATAAAGAAATCCCACAAAAACAAGGGTCTGAAGTATGCCCCACGGCATCGATGCGATGTTGATTCCGATAATGTATTTACGGGTATTTTCTTCCATGCCGGCGAGAAACCAGACAGGAAGTATTATTGAGACGATTATAAGCAAACCTATTACAAAAAGAAGCCAATGCCTGCCGAGAAAAAGTTTTAATTTAGACAAAAACATATATAAAAACCTCACAACCATTCAACAATTAAAACATAGAACGCTGATAACGCTGCCCCAAACTATCCTCATATGCAGTGAGTTTGGGACTGTCCCATTCTCAAGACTTTTTAAGGAAAGAATGGGGCTGATTTTTATGATTCAAGATGATTTTTTGGTTTGAAAATTTTTTCCAGAAAACCACGACTAAAAACATTATACATTTTGCAAAAAACGTCAATAATTTTTTTCCCACAATTTCCAGCTATTTATAAATATCAGCGTTAATCATATTCATCCGCGTCATCTGCGTTCTACATATTGTCGCTGTTGTCGTTACTAATCAGAATAGCATAATTAATACCAGCGGTGTCACTGCAGGCCCGGCAGTTCAAACTGTATGGGCCGGTCCCGGTTGGGAACATATTTTATCACTTCAAGGGTGCCGCCGGACGTGCATATATATTTATATCCCACTTCGCATGCATTGCCATAAGGCTTTGAGCACACTTTGTCGATAGGATACAAACACAGAATTTTAACTCCGGCGGGGTCGGTGCGCACTGTAAGCGTAACCACATTCCACACCTGCGTGCGCTGAATATCCAATGAAGCCGTGTTAAGTTTGAGAAATGTTTGCACAGGCGGAGTTCCGAACCCCAGATAATCCCTGACATTATCAAGTATTTTAGATTTAAGATATGACTCGTCGGTGTCTGTATATTTGATATTGCGATGCGATTCAAGCTGCCACTTCCGCGCGGCATAATACGACGCTATCTCCATTTTCTGCACAAGCACAAGCAGGGCGAATATTTTTGCGGTAATGAACACTATTATCAAAAAAATCGGAAAAAGCAAAACCACTTCAGTCGTGGCCTGCCCCCGTTTAGAGCCCAAAAACCCGCGCCGAATTTTTGAAAAACAAAAGCTATTCATATCTTTTTTCTCTGTCCACCGACTTCAGCCCTCAGCCTTTCCGCCACTACAACATTGGCGGACCCGCCGTGTGGTTTGGCGGGCAGCCTATCCCCCTTGCTACGGGTAAAGCCTGGTCTGGTATTTGGGCGTCGGATTAGGCCATACGCAGTTATTATTATCGCTCCTTAATAGGGGACACTGCGACGCCACCATCGCATGCACGCACAGTTTGCCCGGAGTTTCCCTGCAGGCGAAAAGTTTATTAACATCAACGTTAAAATAATTTTTAGGAGCTTCCCATCCCTGATAAGCATGAAAACCGTTTCCCACATTGCTAAGTTCGGACTCAGCCACGGCCGCCAGCTGGAAAAGACCGCTGCCAGGCATTTGAAGCGGAGGATTTGTGCGTCCCAGATAATAGGGCGGAAGCCCGCTTTTTGGAACTTTGGCCCAAAATTCTATCTGCGAAAGATACCGCAGTACAGCATGAATTCTATTGTTCGATTTCTTAAAACCATCGCGGAGGCCGTCTTCCGCGCATACGGCGGGATTTTCCCTGCATTCGCCGGTATTAAGATAATAAGATTTTCGGAAGAAATTAAAACGCTCGGTAAGCGCTTCAAAAACTTTTTTCTGAGACTCTTCAACGGTGCCCAGCAAAGTGTACACCTGCGCGTAAAATTTATATATGCTCACGGCCTGCTCCCAGAAAATATAAACTTTTATGCCCTGGTCTTCCGTTATCAGCGCGAGCTTATCCAATTCAGCGCTGCAATCAGGGGGGTTGTGATTCAGGCATCCTCTCGCCGAATGGAATTTTATGTCCCATTTGCGCTCCCCATCGAGCGAATCCCCGTCTCCTTCATATCTGGGAAATGCTCCGGCCTCATAAACCATATCGTACGGACATATTTTGCCGTGTTCGTCCGTATACATAAGCTCATCATTCGGCGGGCATTCCCATGCTTCCTTGAAAATCCTGTACGGAAAAGAGCCGTTGACATACGCAGTGCGGTTTAGAAAATCGGAATAATTCGTCATTTCCACAAACGCCGCCGAATCTATGGCGAATTGATGCCGTATTTTTTCACGCGAAAGTTTTGCCGTTTCAAAAATAAGATACACAAAAAGCAAAAGCGACGGAATGACAAAAACCGAAGGAATAACGATCTGCCCCCTGATATTGCTCCAAATATTATTTTTCATGATAATTAAACAGGCCTATTCCACCTTTAATCCCTGTCCTATTATAAGCCCGACAAGCGTAAAAAAACCGCCCAGAATACGCCTATGAAACAGCACCCCGAAAATTATTACAAGCGCGGCGACAACCGCCATCATGAGCATATATTCGATCAATGTTTGCCCTCGCTTTCCTGCCGATTTAGGAAATAATACCGCGGCTCTCTGCCTTAAGCATGAAAAGACGTCTCCATAATAGACAGCCGTAAAATAAAAATCCGCCAGATTAAAAAATAGTCTAAGCATATTAAATTCCCTGACGTTACTTCCGCCTGCCCCCCCGCAGCTTCTTGTCCTTCCGAAGCCCTAGCCTGAAAAATGCAGTTGGCGAACAACTGCCGTCGTATGAACGCCAACTTTTTTATTCACCCCCCTCCTTCATCCTCCCCCCCCGAGGGGGAGGATGAAGGAGGGGGGGGCAACTGAAACTTTCAGGTTAGCGAAGGAGGATTGCCTCTTTTGCTTCCATTGCTTCTCTTGCTTCTTTTGCTGCCGTTATGCCGTTATAATGTTATAACAGACAGAAGTTTCAATTTCAAGTCCTAATTGAGAGTAGCGCCCCCCCCAAAAAAAAGCGGAAGGCAAAAACAGTATGCTGTTTTTGCCTTCCGTTATTATTATCAACTGCCTGTTTTAAAGGTGCTAACAGTCTTCAGCCTAAACAACCTGCATAGTTATTCTTCGGCTGAAATAAGCCCCTGCTCAATCGCTTTAACAACGGCTTCGGTCCTATTGGAAACTCCCAGTTTCTGAAAAACGCTGTTAAGATGATTTTTTATAGTCTTAACGCTGCAGCTGAGTTCACTGGCTATTTCTTTATTGCTCTTGCCTTTGCCAAGGAGAGCCAGAACCCTTATTTCGGTTCTGGTCAAAGCCATGGGCGAACTGTCCTGCATTCCCATCTGCCTTAATCCCTGAAGCAGTTTTCCCATTATCGGCTGGGGAATCATTACGCCTTCATGAGTAAAAGTTTTGAGCGCATTCACGAGCTCGCAAGCCGGAAGCATCTTTGACAAATAGCCGTTTGCGCCGGCCTGTATCGCTTCCGTGATATGAGCCTCATCTTCAAAACTAGACAGCATAATGACATTTGTGTCAGGGCATTCCTTCCTTATTATTTTTGTGGCCGCGATCCCGTCCATTTCGGGAAGTTTGATATCCATAAGTATGACATTGGGCTTGAGTTTTTTAGCCAGCCGCACCGCTTCTGGTCCGTTAGCCGCCTCTCCTACCACATCAATCCCCTTCTCGTCTTCCAGCAAATCCTTTATGCCCTCCCTGAACAGCGTCTGATCATCCGCTATAAGCACGGTTACTATTTTTTTTTCTTTTGCCATTGTATAATCTCCTTTTTCAAGCGCTGCCTTCTTCCTGCTTCTTTGCTTCCTGCTCCGCAGAGGGAAGCGTAAACTTAAAAACCGCCCCCTTGCCCTTGCCCTCGCTTTCCACCCATATCCTTCCCATATGGCTGTGAACTATTTCCTTGGAAATGGAAAGACCCAGCCCCAGTCTGCCGCGGGGGGACTGGCTTCCCTCCGACTGATAAAAACTGTGAAACAATTTGGGAACCTCCTGCGGCTCAATGCCTTCCCCCGTGTCTTTAACCGCAACGCATATTTCACTGCTGCCTGATTTTTTTGCGGAAACCGTTATATGTCCGCCCCTGCTGGTATGCCTTATGGCATTTTCAAGAAGATTGAGTATAACCTGCCCGATCCTGCGGTTATCGCAGGATGCCATGCCCAGCAAAGGCTCTATTTCAACCGTTACGTCTATACTTTTCTGCAAGGCCCGCGTTTTGGGACCCGTTATTATATCGTCTATCATTTTGCTAATTTCGACATAATTTTTTTCAAGCCTGAACTTGCCTTGTTCTATGGAAGCCCAATCCACAAGATCGTTTATAAGCCTGGCGATCTGCCCGATTCCCGTAGTTATATAAAGGATTTTCTTATTCTGCTCGGCATCGGGATTTATGGAGCCGCAAAGCATCTCGAAACTGACCTGCAAAGTCATAAGAGAATTTGAAAGATCATGGGACGCCATGGAAAGAAACTTGGACTTCATGTTATTAAGATGCTGAAGCTGCTCGTTATTATGCTTCAACATGTCGATAAGCCGCTTGTTTTCCTGTTCCAGATAGAGCTTTTCAAGAGCTTTGCGTATGGCGCGCCTTAAATAATTGAAATCAACCGGTTTTATCAGAAAATCATAAACAGATTCCTGTATGGCTTTCACCGCCGTATCCAGCGAGGCATGGGCGGTCATCATAAGTATCTGGCTGTCCGTATTGACTTTCCTGATATCCTTTATTACCTCTATTCCTGTTTTGTCGGCGAGATTAAAATCCATGAGTATAATATGAAAAAAATCCGTGACGACCAGCTTCATGGCCTGCTGGCCGCTTTCCGCGTCAAAAACCTTGTAGCCTTCCATTTCAAGAAGGTCGCGCAAAGTCTCGCGCAAATGCGCGTCGTCGTCAACTACCAATATTTTAGGTCCCATAGGTTTTTACAGGCTGTCTCTTTTAGGGGCCGCAACGGCCGAGCCGAGCGGAAGATAAAGCTTAAAAACAGTGCCTTTGCCTACTTCGCTCATGACCTCAACCCTGCCTTTGTGTCTATCCATAACCTTGCGCACTACGGCAAGGCCCAATCCCGTGCCTCTGGCTTTGGTTGTGAAAAAGGGAGTAAAAATTTTATCTATTACGTCTTTGGGGATTCCAGGCCCGGAATCGGAGATATCTATGCGCACGCTGTCGCGCATCGTCTCCGCCACGATCTTTATAGCCCCGCCGTTCGGCATAACTTCAACGCCGTTGCCTATGAGATTGCGCAAGGCCTGCTTCATTTCGTCGGAATCAATATTTACCACGGGATTGCCGGCCGCTAATTCCTTGATCACTTTTATATTCGGCGCGAACGGATAAGACGAAAGCAGATCTTCCATGAATGGGTTCAGAAATTGATTTCTTTGATTAAGCTCTTTGCTTCTGGCAAATCCCAATATTTCATTTATTATGCCGTTTGCCTGCTGGATTTCTGATTCCACTATGGAAATATGTTTGGCGATCTTGGGGTCAAGCGCGGAATTTGTCCCTAGTTTTGTCTTAATAAAATAAACTGAATTGTTTATTACGGCCAGCGGATTTCTTATCTCATGTCCTACGACAGACGCCATCTGCCCTATGGCCGCCAGCCTTTCCTTTTTTATGAGTTCATCCTGAGCCGCCTTTAATTCCCTGGTCCTTGCCTCAACCCTGTTTTCAAGAGTGCGGTTAAGCCGTTCCAGCTCTTCTTTTGCGGAAATAATTTCGGCCGTCTTTACCCTGAGAGAATCGCTCATCTGGCTGAATGTGCGCGCAAGCTCCCCTATTTCATCATTCGGCATGTTAAACTCGGGCAGATCTTCGAACTGCCCTTCTCCCAGTTTCACGGCAGCTTCGCTTAAAACCTGAATCGGATGAATTATTATTATTGAAACGACCCAGCCGAGAAAGAAAACAAACACCACGACCCACATCATCGTATACCATGCGCGCCTTTTCATTTCCTGAGACGTCTGATACGCCACTGAAATGGCGCGCTGTATATATACTATCCAGCCCATCTCCTTGACTTCGGCGAATGAAACCAATGCGCGCTCCCCGTCGATAAATCTCATTTCATTGCCGCCGGATTTAGAGTCGTTGCTCAACAGCACCTTAATTACGTCTTCGGGAAGTTTTGCCTCCGATTTGAACGCAAGGTTCAAATCGGAATGGGCTATAAGAAAGCCGTTTGTGTCTATAACAGCGGCCTGCGTCTGCGTAGATTCCGGAAAACCCGTCTTTAATATGCTGCTTAAGCCGTTTAAGCTCAGCTTAGCCATCAAAACGCCCACTACCTGATTGGAATTAGGGTTTAAAAGCTGTATGCCTATCTTTATCGTGGGATACGAGCCCATAAACCGCTCCATCCCGCCTATATATTCGCCTCCGCGCAGGGCCTTGTTGAAAATATCGTCTTTTAAAAAATTCCGCAGCTGCGATTCCTGCGCCTGTTCCCGAAACCTCTCAACGCGCACCGTCTCGTTTCCGGCGATATCGATTACGGACATTTCAAGAAATGCGGCGTGTATCTGCATCATTTTGTTTATGGCGGATTTTTGGCGGGACAACAGCATCAGGGAAAAATCGTCGCGGCGGGACGCGTCAATAAGCACATTGCGGAAGGAAGTCACATAATTATAAACCGTGTCGGCGAATCCTATGGCAAGGGATTTCTGGTCCCTGAGTATGGAATCCTTGAGAGTTCTCTGGCTGGATTCAACCAGATACGA
>CAZFMJ010000074.1:0-13702 GCA_964520045.1 uncultured Elusimicrobiales bacterium
GTGCCGGTGCCGGAAATGACCGTCCATGTGTTGCCTACCGCCGCAAGCCGCGCCAGTTTAATGACCCCCGTTGTTTTGCCTCCCGGAGGCCTTTTTAGGGAAATTCTGGCCTGTCTGACAGCCGACCACCTGAAAGTATCGGAAGAAGATATGTTCATGGAAGCTTCAAATGAATGCCATCCGGTAAAATCCACGGCGGTTTTAGCCGCGCCGGACGTATTATCGGTAAAACCGGTGCCGTTTACGTAGCCGAAATCACCTCCCGTAAAATCCGCCGGATCCAGCCTGCCGTTATGATTTAAGTCTTCGCTGTCTATTCTTCCGTTAATGTTCCCGTATCTTTTGCCGGTTTTACCTGCCGGTTCGTAGAGCCAGCCGATATCTTCGGCGCTTTGCAGCTGTCCGTCGCAGTTTATGTCCTCGGTGGCGGGCGCCCGCGTAAGAGTAAGCCCGTTCAGGCACGCCAGAGACTGTCCGCCGTTGTTATCAGCGTCTTCATTTATCTGGCCGAAATGAAAATTTAACAGCGGTCCGGGGGAGAGGGGGGAAGCGTCCCCGTATATTATAAATTCCATGGAGTTTTTCTGCGAAAAATCCAATCCGGAATCAGAAAAAGGGTAAACGATTGAAACTTCGCTGGATACGCTGAAATCGTAATTTATAGACAGAACCTGCTGAACGTCATTTGACCCCGCCTGCGCATTGGGATTTATTTCCATGGTTTTGATTTCCTGGCTGATCCAGTCTATGGCGGAGGCGTCGGCCGGACCTTCAGTGGGATTTGCAGCTATATGCCAAAAATTATGGTCCAGTGTGACCGTATCCTGCTGTTTTACGCCTTCCATATTGTCCAATATCGCGAATCCGTTAAGATTGGGGTTATTGCGGCTTTGAGCCGCTTCAATGGCCCAATTGGTCTGTAATCCCAGTATGTTTATGCTCTTAAACTGAACATCCCCTTCGTATACCATGAGACTTTTGGTCAAATCCGTTATGCTGGGAACCGTGGGCGTTTTTGCCGAGGCTTCATAAATAAAGGTGCCGCCCAGCGTAATATGCGAGCCCAGATCATATGAAAGCCTGCTGCCTATGAGGGATGCCGTGCCGAGTCCGCCGAACGGGGAAACATCATAGGAGATATCGATTTTACTGTCCGTTCTTATGCGGTCCTCATTGTAAAATGTTATGAAGCCGGAATCATAATCTATAAAATAATCCAGATTGCGCGTCATGCGGCTGTTATCGATAAAAACCGTTTCGGACTGAACGACAATGCCGGGTTCTAGTAAAAATGTTTTAAAGCGGTATCTATATTCCACCCGTATTATTCTTTTTGAAACGGGAGTCGGAGCATAAACCTGCGGATCCGGAGCCGCTGGATTGGAACTGTCAGCGCTGAAGGGTTTTAAAAGGCGGAATATTCCGCGTTCAAAATCCACCTCTATGGTCTCCGGATATTTTTGAACGGGATTAAGCGAAGAACCGGTTTCCTGTCTGTTTAAATCCTGAACTTTCAGCGTGAAATTTCCCGTGCCGTCGTCTCTTACTATCTGGGATTGGCCGATGGAATAGTAGGTTTTAAGCTCTCTGGTGTAACCCAGTTCAGCCCCCGAGGTCGCCGAAGATATGAAAATATCATTGAGGGTTTTTATAAGTTTCGGCATGCCGGTGCCGGCCGAAATCTGCGTGCCGTCGCTGTTTTGAAAATCAACGGCCACCACATCCTGTTGGTTAATGGCATAATTAAACGTTATGACGCCCCTGATATAATCTATGGTATAGTCCACTCCGGGAGCAAGAAGCTGAAACCGGCCGGTGTAGGTGGCGGTATTAATACCGTAGTCATCGGCGGTTATCGCAAAGATATTGGTGTTGTTTGAGGTGTTAAAACTTTGATTGTCAAGATATATTTTCTCCGAACCTTGTTTAATAGGCAGGCGCCCCTGGTTTCCAAAACTTAAATCATAGTGCTGTCTTCTCAAATACTGCGTATCCAAAATGTCTTTGGCCTGAAATTGGGTGTTCCCCACAAATTGCTTGGTTTTGGTCTGGCCCTTTGTCCGGCTTCCGACAAACGAAAATCTGGCCCCTTTATATTTCAAATCCACCCGTATTCCAAACAGCTGTTTGTTATATGAAACAAATTCCGTAGCCGGAAGCGATAGGTTTATGTCTCCGAACGAAGCGGATTGAACGACCTCGTGCGGATCTCCCTGATAGCCTATGGAGATATCCTGTTTGTCCGGTTTCGTGTCGTCATAATCCACGTTCACGTTGATTTTAGGCCCGACTTTGCCCTGCATTCTTATCTGCATCTGCTGATTAATGTCAAATAAATTTTGCGAGCGCGCCCTGTATGTAAACGTCTGGGCGTTTACATATTTAAGCGAGCTGTAGCTGAACCCTATGACTTTTCTGCCTGTAACCGAAAGAGAGGTGCCGTAGCTGGGAAGCTCCACTTCCGGCGGCAGCATGCTCGGCGCTTCGGTTGAGAACTCCACCGTCTGCAGGGGCGCTATTTCTTCGTCTATGATTTCCGAAGGAAGAGCGCCTGTTTCAACCGCATTGCGTGCGCGGTTCCATTTTTCCTGGGAATAGCGGAATGTGCCGGCCTTGTCCAGGGATTCTTCAAGCTGAGGGGGTTCGGAAGTCGATTTTTCGGTTTCGTAATCAAACAGGCCCTGCGGATTGCCGCGCTCCAAAAGTAAAAAGCCGGCGGTTTCCGGTACAGCAAGATACCCGTCCTGCCCGGATGAAAGCGCCGGCAGGAAAAGGCAAATCAGACAAAAACCGCCCCACATGCGAAGCATTTTTTTAATTGTGCCGCATCCAAAAAATTGTCCCGTAATTACCGTTCTATTAGTAGGTTAGTGTACAGACCGCATGTTACGGATTTATATCTTGCTCATTAGATAGCAATCTTTCCGGATATGATAAAATTAAGGTAACTATTCAGGTAGCCGGAAGCCAGCCCCATTCCTTCTTTAAAGGCACTGAGAATGGGGCTGACTCCTGAATCCTGGCTACCTGGCGGCAACAAAATAAGTTAACAGAACATGCAGATACCTTTGCTTCCGCGATATCTTTTAAGGCTTTTCACTCCTTTATTCGGGCTTTCTTTGCTTATCTTAGCCGCCGTGCTTTTTATGCATCATTCTGTGCGGCTTCTAAATGTGGCTCTTCTCAACGGGGCCTCTCCGGGATGGGTTGCGGCCAGCATATGGAATCTTTTACCGGGGGTTATTGCGCTGGCGGTGCCTATGGCTTTTTTGCTGGGGCTGCTGCTTACTTTGGGCGGACTATCGGAAGAGGGAGAGATAGTCGCGCTCAGGGCTTCGGGATATTCCTTTTTTCAGATGCTCTGGCCGCTTGGAATATTTGCTCTTGCGCTTACATTGCTGCTGATATATCTTAACAGCTGGGCGGCTCCGGCGGGGCTTCGGGATTTTAAAAATGAAAGATGGCGGATCATGCAGACCGTATCAAATCTTAATATTCTTCCAAAGACAGTTATTCAGGCCGGAAACTGGAAAATTTACGCTGAAGATACGGACAACGAAAAAGGGATTCTGCTTCAGGCAAAACTTTTCCGCTATCCCGCCGAGCGGTCATCCGGAGAGCAGGCGTGGCTTCAGCGTATAAACGCGCCGGAGGGCGCGTTTCGCTTTATAAGGGGGGCCGGACTGGAGCTTATTCTTAAAAACGGCGAATTTATGCAGGCGGACGGCGTTAATCCTCAGAAAGTAATACAGGCCGAGTTCAAATTTTTTAAGATGTTTATTCCCTTATCCGGTCCGGATAAGGCGGACAGGGAGCCCTCCATGCAGGAAATGTCGTCGGCCGAACTTATGTCAAAGCTCGGCAGTCCGGATACCGACGGCCAGCACAGGCGGGAATATACGGTTGAAATTTCCACGCGGTTTGCGCTGTCATTCATACCGCTTATTTTTTTGGGGGTCGGAGCTTCTTTGGGGCTTATGCTGGAAAAAAGAAGCAGGGTGTGGGGAACTCTTTTCAGCCTTCTTATCGCTTTTATGTATTACGGTCTGCTGGTGTCTTCGGTAAACATAGGCCGCAGGCATGAATTTTTTTCAGCATGGATCACATGGATGCCGAATTTGCTCGGCATTTTTACATGCCTATATCTTTGGCGCAGGAATCTGGCAAGATGAAAATTTTTCCGAGATACATAGCGAGGCATTTCTGGGGACCGTTTGTCGCCGGGTTATGCGTGTTCGCTATTCTGATATTCCTCGCCGATTCTTTTGAAAGCCTGAACGCTTTTATAAAGAGCAAAGCTTCGGCCGGCACCCTTTTTTATTATTTGTTTTTGCGCCTCCCGTACTGGATAATGAAAATCGTGCCTATCGCCACGCTGTTCGCGGTATTGTTTTCAATAGGAGCTCTTACCGCTTCGGGAGAGTTAAAAGCGGCGATGGCAAGCGGATACCATCCAGGACAAGCGGTATTGCCGCTTATTCTGTGTTCCGCCGCCGTGGCGGCCGGGCATTTTGTTTTTCAGGAACGATTCGCCACTCCGTCGTTTACAAAGGCGGAAATAATTTATCACAAAGACATAAAAAAAGACGGAAAACTGCCTTCCGGAATTTTCCGGAACGCCAGTCTTTCCGCCGGCAGAGGGCGCTTTTTATTCGTGCAGGAGCTGGATGTGAAGTCGAAAACAATGAAGCGCGTAATGGCCGAGTTTCATGGAAATAATGAGCCCGCGTTTCAGGTGGACGCTCTTTCCGCGGATTGGGATCCGGCGCGGGGAAAATGGATCTTCAGGAACGGCGTTGAACGGCGGTTTCAAAAGAGCGGACAGACTGCGGAACACATTTTTGCCGAATGGGCTTCCGATATAAATATTCCCGCGGAAAGCCTTTTTGTGGAAAACACGGATGCCGAAAATATCACCATTAAAGAGGGTTTGAGAAGGATCCGCAGTTTAAAAAAAACAGAGGCGCCTTATTTTAAAGAAATGACGGCGGTTCAATCAAAGATCGCCTTTTCGTTTTCCAGCGTAATAATGAGCCTCTTGGGAATATCATTCGCTCTTGCGGTAAAAAAAGCCAACCGGCTTTTTTATTTCGGAGCGGCGATAAGCGTAGCCTTTGTTTTCTGGTGGATAATGTCTATAAGCCAGGCCGCCGGAGAATCGGGATTTTTGCCGGCATGGCTGGCCGCATGGGGACCTTTACTGGTTTTTGCCGGTATAAGCGTTTATGGGCTGAAAAAAACCGGAGTCATCCCTTAACCACGCCTGCCGGCCGCATCCGCGCCACGCGCAAAGCCAATCCCGCCGATTCGCATATTTCAACCACTTTAGACACGTCTTTGTAGGCGCGCGGCGCTTCTTCCCCGAGCCCTTTCAGAAAATTTGTTCTGACGGTTATCCCCCGGCTATACAGCTGCGATATTAAATCTTCTCCGCGCGAAAATTTCAAAGCCTGCGTTCTGCTCATAGCGCGCCCGGCCCCGTGGCATACGCTTCCGAAAGTGTCCAGCATGGCTTTTTGCGCTCCGGCAAGAACATAGGAACAGGTGCCCATAGATCCCGGCACCAGCACGGGTTGTCCGCAGTTTCTGTATATCTCGGGAACATCGGCGTTTCCTGCCGGAAACGCGCGCGTCGCCCCCTTTCTGTGGACAATCGTTTTTACGGGCTTTCCATTAAAATCATGCTTTTCTAATTTTGCGATGTTATGCGAAACGTCATAAATCACCGACATGCCCAAATCCGCAGGGCCAAGCTCAAGAGACCGCATGAATGCCGCGCGGATATGGTGCGTAATAATCTGCCGGTTGGCTTTGGCAAAATTGGCGGCCGCATTCATTGCGGTAAAATAACGCCTGCCTTCTTTTGACGAAAAAGGCGCGCAGGCAAGCTGTCTGTCCGGAAGGTTTATTCCGTATTTTTGCGATGCGGAAAGCATTTCCCTTACTGAATCTTCGCATACCTGATAACCCAAACCGCGCGACCCCGTATGAACCAAGACAGCCAGCTGACCCTTAAACAGTCCGAAGCAGGCGGCGGTTTTTTCGTCAAAAATTTCATCCACTTCCTGTACTTCTAAAAAATGGTTCCCGCTTCCCAGCGTGCCCAGCTGTTTTTCTCCGCGTTCCGATGCCCGGCGGCTCAATGCCTCCGGGTCGGCTTCTTCCAGCTTTCCGTTGTCTTCCGTAACATCCAGATCCTCTTTTGCGCCGTAGCCGTTTCTTACCGCCCATTGCGCGCCGTTTTCAAGAACCTTTTGCAGTTCTTTTCCCTTCACTCTGATTTTGCCCTCTGACCCCACCCCGGAAGGAACTTCGGCAAAAAGCGCGTTCATAATATCCGGGATTTTTCCTGAAACGCTTTTGAATTCAATAGAACTTCGTATAAGCCTGACTCCGCAGGAGATGTCATAGCCTACTCCTCCGGGTGAAATAACGCCGGCCTCCGCGGACATTGCGGCTACTCCTCCGATTGGAAAACCATAGCCCCAATGGGCATCCGGCATTGCGAAAGAATAGCCCAGTATTCCTGGAAGGCAGGCGACATTTTTCACCTGCTGTATTACTTTTTCCGCTTCCAGCTTGCCGAGCATGTCTTGTGAAGCATAAAGCATTCCGGGAACCAGCATCTCGCCGGATTTGGGTATTTTCCACCTGTTTTCGTCGATTCTTTTTAAGCCCATAGTTATATATCCAGTATGATTTCCGCTGTAACGCCTCGACGGCATTTTTTTATTTTAAGTTCGTGATATGTGGCGGATTTTATTTCAAAAGGGATTTTTACGCCGCTTTTTTTGCGGTATCCGGAAACTTCAGCCGTCAGGGAATTGTTTTTACAGTATCGCAATGATTTTAATTTTGAAGGGAAAAATCGGTCGGAATTAACGGTATAAAGAAGTTCGTTTATCCAGAGCACTAAGAGGCTTTCCTGGTCTTCGGCTGAAAGCCTGATCTTTATGGTTTTTGCGCCCGGATTTAATTTGTCCAGCTCCAAAAGATGGAAAACCCCGCATGCCGCATTTTTAAGCAATTGCCCAAAATTACCGCCGTATATTTTCAGCTTTAGATCCGCGGTGTGTTCGCCTGTTTTAAATTTTAGATATTTTTTGCTCATTTTTGAATGACGGCGTAAAATCGATCATATATAGCCGGAAAAGGGCGAAATTTAAGACTCAGCAATAGGCAGAATATAAGGGATAGGAGTTTTTTTGTTTTTAGCTGGTCTCTATCCGTTTCTAAGCTGTCCGGCAGTCTAGCTGCCCAGCCGTCCAGCCGTTTCCCGGCGCGGCCTATTTATATGTTTCTCTTAACAGGGAAAGAATTTTGTAGGCGGATTTGGATTTATTAAGCGTATAGAAATGTATCCCCGGCGCGCCGTTTTTAAGCAGAACGGCGCATTGATTAAAAGCATATTCAATGCCGTAGGATTCCACTGCGCGCTGGTCGTCTTTTATCCTCTCCAGCGGGCGCGCCATCCCAGCCGGGATGGAAGCTCCGCAGTATCTTGTAAAATGCTGAAGCTGGCGGTAGCCGGTAACCGGCATGATGCCTGGTATTATCGGAACATTTATTCCGGCTTTCCTGCATTTCTGCGTAAAATCAAAAAAATCTCTATTGTCAAAGAAAAGCTGGGTTATGATAAAATCCGCGCCTGCGTCAACTTTCATTTTAAGATTGAGTATATCTTCTTTTGATGAAGAGGATTCCGGGTGGGATTCCGGATAGCCGGCCGCGCCCAGACAAAAATCTCCCAGGGTTTTTAAATGTTTTATAAGTTCGCCGGCGTGTTTATATTCCTGCTTAAAAGGGATAAATTCTATTCCCCGGACGGACGGAAAATCGCCCCTGAGCGCAAGGATGTTTTGTATCTTCATGGAAGGCAGTTTTGCCGCTATGATTTCTATTTCCTTTCTGGAATGGGAGATGCAGGTAAGATGCGCCATGGCTTCTATCCGCGTCTTATGTTTTATGACGCCGGTAAGCGCCGCCGTTTTAAAAGAGGCGGAGCCTATGGGGGAATGCGTTACCGATACGAAAGAAGGCTTTAAGGGGATAAGTTCCCGCACCGCGGCATACAGCTGTCTTGTGTCGGCCGGAGTTTTGGGCGGAAAAAATTCAAAAGAAAAGATTTTTCCGGCGCGGTTTTTAAGCATGTCTATTATTTTCATGTATGTGAAATTCTAGCGAAAATACCGACTGCGCACAAGCCGTATGCCGGAAATTTGATAAAATGAGAAGCAGGGATAATTATAAAATTTTTATATTTCAAACGGAGCAAAATATATGAACCTAAGCAGATTGGCCGTTTCCATAAGAGAATCCGCAACGCTTGAGCTTAATGCCAAAGCAAACAGTCTTAAAGAAAGCGGAAAGGCGGTTATAAATCTTGCCGGAGGCGAGCCAAAAGCGGCCATTCCGAAAGCCGCTGTCGCGGCGGCAATAGAAAAACTCAAATCAGGGGATGTGCGGTATACCGCCACAAGCGGAATCCCGGGCCTTAAGAAGGCCGTTGCCGTATATACCGCAAAAAACTATGGGGTTAATCCCTCAAATTCCCAAATAATGATTTCTGCCGGAGCCAAGCAGGCGATATACTCTTTCCTCATGGCGGTGACAAATCCGGAAGATGAGATAATATTTCCGGCGCCTTATTGGGTGAGCTATCCCGAAATGGTCAGAATGGTTTCCGGTATCCCGGTCGTTGTGTCTCCGGAAAAGGGAAGCCTGCTTCCAGATATCAAATCAGTAATTTCCGCCGTCACTCCCAAGACCAAGGCGGTAATAATAAACAGCCCGAATAATCCGTCTGGTATGGAATACCCCGAAAATTTTATAAAGGAAATCACGGAATTCTGCGAAAATCATGGAATATACCTTATGATGGATGATATCTACCATAAACTACTGTTTAGCGGAAAACAGCCGGTTTCCTGTTATAAATATTCCAAACGCGAAATTGAAGATTCCAATATAGTTTTGATAAACGGCGTGTCCAAATCTTATGCCATGACGGGGTTCAGGATAGGCTGGGCTGTCGGAAATTCAAAGCTGATAGAAACCATGACAAGAATACAGGCGCAGATATCATCCTGCCCTTCCGCTCTGACGCAGGCGGCGGCCCTTGGCGCCCTTAACAGCGGAGAAGAAGACGTGGATTTACTGAGAGTGTCTTTGGAAAAAAAGAGAAATATAATGATGGACGGGCTGAAACCCCTTAAAAAAGCGGAAATTTTTGTGCCGGCCGGAACTTTTTATTGTTTCCCTGATTTTAGCGCGTATGAACCTTCCTCCGAAAAGCTTTGCCGGCGTCTTTTGGATGAAGCCCTGGTGGTTACTGTTCCCGGCAAAGAATTCGGCATGGAAGGGCATTTAAGGATAAGCTACTGCGGCGGGGAAGAGGATATAGAGGAAGGAGTCTCAAGAATAAAGAATTTATTGGACTGAGCAGGGAACGGACTTGCGTTCTTTTAACCGCGTTTTTGCGGGTTGGATGAGGTTGAAAGCCGGACCCAAAGCTTAAATTATTCCGCCGATTTGCGGCCGGCGCGCAGGATTTTTCCGGAGTAGATGGCGTGGAAGTCGCCTTGGGGATAATATTTTTGGATTATTTCAGCGGCAAGATTTTCTTTAATCACATTCGTTGTGTGCCGAATTTCACATTCATAGAAGATATCGCAGTTTTCAAGCAATGAAATTTCTTTTATTGAACCCGCTGTTGTTTTAAGCCCGCAAGCCGAAAGCTTGTCGCAATCCCTGCCCGAATGTGTTCCGCAGAATTCCAGTTCCTTTTTCATAGAGCCGACCGGAACATTCACTGAAAAATATTTTGCGGTTTTCATCAGCTCGTAAGTATACCGGGACGGCCGCACCAGAACAGTAAGAATAGATTCATGCCAGACCCTGCCCAGCATGGCCCAACCTATAGTCATGGGATTGGGTATGCCTTTGCTGTTCTGGACCAGCAGAAAGGCGCCGTTTGTTTCCAAAGCTTTGCAGAACCGGTCAAATCGTTCTGAATAATTCATTTCCTTAATAATCATGGGAGACTCCGGTTACCTGAATTGTTCGGGGTTACTGGGCGACGCCGGAATAATCGGATTTTTGCACGTTTTCAAGATCCGAAGAATAAACGTCTTTTGAAACAGGTTTTTTCTTTTTCACAACCTGTTTTTTGACCGGTTTCTTTTTTTTAACGATCTTTTTCTTTTTTGCGGGTTTTTTTAGGATCGGTTTTTTTTTGACCGGAGGTTTGTAGATTATTGGATTTCCAAGTTTATCGAACCTATATATGCCGGGTTGCTGCTGCGATTTAAACTTATATTCAGATTCCGGCTGTTTTTTGGTTTTATATTTTTTAAAAAAATTAAATGTGGTAAATTCCGAAAAAACCGGATTGGCCGCAGCCAGCAGGCATAAAAACAATAAAAAAGCTAAAATCTTTTTCATCGTAAGGTGAATAGCATCCATAGATCAATCCTTCATAATTTAGAGGGCAATGTCAAAAACCACAGATTCACACGGGTTGACGCAGTGTCCATTTGTGTGCGCCCATGGTTTCATATTTGCTCTTGGCAATACCGGTTAAAGTGGTTTTCCGCGGCTTTAACGCAGTTTTCAAGCAGACAGGCCAGCGTTACCGGCCCAACGCCTCCCGGCACCGGTGTTATAAAGGAGGCCTTGTCCGCCGCGGCGTCAAAATCTACGTCTCCGCAGAGTTTTCCCTTTTCATCAACATTGGTGCCGACATCTACCAGAACGCAGTCTTTGCGTATCATGCCGGATTTAAGCCAGCGCGCTTTTCCCACGGCGCTTATTATTATTTGCGAGTTTTCAAGCACGGATTGAAGGTTTTGTGTTTTTGAATGGCACAGGGTCACCGTGGCGTTAAGGCCGGAAAGCATATGGGCAAGAGGCCTGCCTACGATGGACGACCTTCCTATAACCGCGATGTTTTGTCCTTCAAGTCTTATTTCGTGATGGCGCAGAAGTTTTATTACGGCCATGGCGGTGCATGGAGCAAAGAATCCTTCTTTTTCCATCTCTTCAAAATTCTTGCACAAAAACAACCGCCCCATGTTAAGGGCGGAGGCGCCGTCCGCATCCTTGCCGGCGGACAGGGTTTCCCATACGGACATGGAGTTAAATTCCCGCGGAAGAGGTCTTTCCACTATTATGGCGTCCGTTTTGCTGTCCAGGTTAAGCCTGTTTATCGTTTCAAGAAATCCGGCAAAATCTTTTATGTCTGCGTGCTGGATTATGACGGCGGAGATACCGATGTTTTCGCAGGTTTTTTGCGTGCGTTTCATATAAAACAGAGAAGCCGAATCGGCATGGCAGTGCACAAGCGCCAATGAAGGCCGGCGCCCTGTTTTTTGGGTAAATCCGGCCGCTCGTGCTTTCAGCCTGCAAAGCATGTCATTCGAAAGCTGTTTGCCGCAAAGAAGTTTTTCAGCCATAATAAATCAAGAGCGGATTCCTAATTGTACAAAAAAACTGCCCGAAGGTTTACCTCCGGGCAGTTTTTGTTAAGCGAGAATGTTATCTTGCGTTGACCATCTTTGCGCGGGAAATATCGCCTTTTTTATCAAGGAAATAAAGATATCCGCGTTCTTTTTTAATCCCGCATTTCTGGACTTTCTCGGGTTTGCCGCCTTTCTTACCGCCTCTTGCCATTTTTGCGCGGGATACATCGCCCTGCTTGTCGATGTAATAAAGATAGCCTTCCGCTCTTTTGATGCCGCACTTATGTACTTTTTCTGCCATGTTATGTCTCCTCCTGAAGGATTATTTGCTTCCTCTAAAGTTTACAACAATTAAGACGGAAATGCAACAACTTACGTCGGCCGACGATAAAATATTTTTCAGGCGGCCGCCGGCGGTTGCATTCACCGTTAAAAATCGGATAGACTTAAATGTCGGGATCGGGATAAAAAAATATGAACAAAAACGATACGGCGCAAACTCCCAGTATCTTTGACTGTCACCTGCATCTTCAGGATCCGGCATTTGACGCGGATAGGGAAGAGGCAATAGAGCGCGCCGAGGCCGGCGGCGTTTTTCTTTTAGCGGTCAACGGCACCAGTCCCGCGGACTGGCCGGCGGTCGCGGACATTGCCGGGCGGCACAAATGCGTTCTTCCCTGCTACGGGCTTCATCCCTGGTTTGCGCAGGACCAGGAAGCGGACTGGCCGGCGGAGCTTGAAAAATTTCTGGATTCGGGGCCCGCCGGAGTGGGAGAAGCGGGGCTGGATTTTTCCGAGGATAAGGCGGAAGAGGATTTTCAGACGGAAATTTTCCGCATACAATGGTGCATAGCCAATGAACGCGGGCTTCCCATAACAGTGCATTGCGTTCATGCATGGAGCAGGCTGATGCAGATCCTGCGCGAAGACGGAGCTCCCGCGGCCGGAATGCTGCTTCACGGCTACAGCGGTCCGGCCGAGATGATAAAACAGATGGTTTCCCACGGCGCGTATTTTTCTTTCGGCGCCGGCATGCTGGATGAAAAGCGCAAAAATCAGCGCCGCGCTTTTATGGAAACGCCGCTGGAAAGACTGCTTATGGAGTCTGAATCTCCGAACATGCCTCCGCCAAGGGATATGGCAAACAATGCCGCGGATCTTCCGGGCGGCAGGATGCGCAATGAGCCGTCAAATCTTCCTAATATAATGCGGGCGGCGGCCAGGATGCGCGGCATAAACGAAAGGCAGTTTATGCTTGCGCTTTTAGAAAACGGGAAAAGACTGTTCGGCAAGCTTTTAACCGGGAAAATTTAATAAGATGAAAGCATTTGATGGGCGGTTTCACAGGACTGAGCTCATGCTGGGCAAAGAGGCCGTCGGCAGGCTGCGCGGTTGTTTTGTCGTGGTCGCGGGACTTGGGGCCGTAGGCAGTTACGCCGTTGAGGCTTTGGCCAGATCCGGCATAGGCAGGCTAAGACTCGTGGATTTTGACACAGTGCAGCCCGCAAATATAAACCGCCAGCTTTATGCTCTGCATTCCACGGTGGGGTTGCTTAAATGCGGAGAAGCGGTAAAACGCGTGCTGGATATAAATCCCGAATGCGTTGCGGAAGGGGTAAATATCCGCATAGACGCCGGCAATGCGCAAAGCGCGCTGGCGGAATGGCCGGACCTGCTTGTGGATGCCATTGATACCGTTTCTTCAAAGGCGCAGCTTTTGGCCTGCGCCGTAAAACTAAAAATCCCTTCAATATCTTCCATGGGCGCCGCTTTACGCACCGACCCGAAACTTATTAAAACAGGGTCTATAAAGGAAGCGCATAATTGTCCGCTGGCTCGAAGTTTGAGAAAAATGCTTAAAAAAGACGATATCGAAGCGGAGATGCTATGCGTGTATTCGTCCGAAAAAACCGCTGAAATCCGGCGGGCAATACGCTTAAATGAGAATTTTATGCCGCAGACCGCCGAAAAATCCGGCAGGCGTCCGCTTGGAAGTTTGCCGGCGGTGACGGGGATTTTCGGCTTAATGCTGGCGCATGAAGCCGTGAAAATGCTGTTAAATGGTAGCAACACTAGAACGCAGATGACGCAGATGCATATGATGAACGCGGATAATTATAAAGTTTTTAAACTAAAAAATCATGTTGAATCATAAAAATCAGCCCCAGTCATTCCTTAAAGGCTTTGAGAATGGGACAGTCCCAAACTCACTGCTTGTAAGGATAGTTTGGGGCAGCGTTATC
>CAZFMJ010000075.1:0-13538 GCA_964520045.1 uncultured Elusimicrobiales bacterium
TTTAAAGAACTTTTTTCGATTTATAAATGCCGAACAGGGGGGAACTTCAGTTTAAAGCCAGCCCTTTTTGAGCAGGAACTCCGCTATCTGGATGGAATTGAGGGCGGCTCCTTTATATAGGTTGTCTGAAACCACCCATAACTGCAGTTCGTTGGGAGATGTTGAGGATTTTCTGAGCCGTCCAGCCATAACATCAAGCGTTCTTGGAGAGCCCATCGGCGTCGGATATGTAGGATTTTTAGCAGTGGTTTTATAAAATTTAACGCCCGGCATCTGCCGTATAAGCCTTTCCGCTTCCGCCGTAGGACAATTCTTCCCGGTCTCAATCCATGCCGAGACTGAATGTCCGCGTATAATAGGAACCCGCACGGCGGTGCTGCTTACCTTAAGGTCCGGAGCATTCCAGATTTTCCTCAGTTCTCTTTCTATTTTTATCTCTTCGCCCGAATTGCCGGCTGAATCAAAATTTCCGACGTGAGGAAAGAGGTTGAAAGCTATGGGTTGAGGCAGAACCCTGCTTTTAGCCGACGGTGTTTTTCCGGTCATCCAGGCTTTCAATTCATTCCCAAACTGGAGTATGGCTTTTCTTCCAGCCCCTGAGACGGATTGGTATGTGGCCAGTCTGAGATTTTTAATGCCGAATTTAAGGCGCAGGGGATAGGCGGCTAACGCAATTCCGGAAATAGTGCAGTTCGGGCCGGCTATGAGTTTTGACGCCGGGGAAAGTTCGCCTGAATTTACTTCGGGAATGATCAGCGGCACCGCCGGATCCATTCTGAAGGCGGAAGAATCATCAATGCACCACGCGCCGTTTCCCGCGAGTTTTTTCGCAAAACGCAGAGAGGGATCTTCGTTGCTTACAAAAAAAACAATATCGGCTGTTTTCAGCAGGGCCAAAGACGGTTTAAGGCATTTGTAATTTTTGCCCTTAAATCTCACTTTTGCGGATTTTTTTCCGGAAGAAAAAGGGAGAAACCTGCCGACGGGAAACCCCCGTTCCTCCAGCAGAAAAAGAAGTTCCCCCCCCACCATTCCCGAAGCGCCGACCACCGCGGTTGAAATAAGTTTTTTCATTGCCGTTTGATCATTATTTCTTTGCTGTGGCCGATATTCTCAAGACAATCTGCCGCCGCTCCGCGCAAATAATACAAATCCTGCGGCATGGTTTTTTTATTGAAAGTGAAACTAAACGGCGGTTTTGAAAGCACTCTGGATATTCTCTGCCAGTCAAACCGGTCGTATGAAATTTCAATCCAGGCTCCGCGCACATCGGTGCCGTTGGCCGAGAACCGCACTATAATTTCGTCGCGGGTAATAGTTGCCATGAGCCCCCTCGCGGATACGGTATAATTATTTTTTGGAATAAGTTTTATTGCCATCGCCGGCTGGAGACGGAACACGGGAGTTTCTAACGCCGTTTTGATAGATCTTGGCGGAGCGCCTGTTATAGATCTATTGAACCAGACATTTTCCTGTTTTGCGGTTGTTTCGGCTCCGGCTAAAATAGGAGAGCTGGAGCTGGAGGTAAAATATTCGGAATTAGACCAGAGCGCTATATAATTAGGTCTTTCTGTGGAAATTTTTTCAAGCGGAACCTTTGCCCAAAACCACTCCGCGGAACCCGTTCCCGGCATGCTGTCATTTTCCGGCGGTTCAAGGGGTATGTCACCGGCAGAAACAAGAAAAAAAGACTGCTCGGAAGAAAAAGAAGGCTTATGTGAAATTCCGATATAAATTTTCCCCGGCTTAGCCTTTTTTTCCAGCGGCTTGCCTTCCACCGCCTGTGTTTTTGCCCTGCCCAGTTTGGCTCCTATGAACGCCTTTTGAAAATTTCCTCTTGGAGCGGGGGGCAGTTTCACTATCCAGCAGTTATTGTATCCCACATACCAGTTGCCGTCCATGCCCCCGTCGGCATAGAGGTAATATTGATTTAGATCCGGCCTAAGCGAGAGATAGAGCGGAGTTATTGTTTTGGCGACGCTGGCGGGGTTTTGTCCCGGTTTTAATACCAACTGCGACAGCGGCTGAAGGGGACCGTCGGCTTGGGCCGGAGCAGGCCCGCTTATCCCAAAAAACATTGAAAAAATAATGATTTTTTTCATTTTCGGAATAATACCATTATCCTGTCAAAATCTTCAAGCGAGTAATAATAAATTGTCACAGAGCCTTGCTGGGGGCGCGATCCCGGAGTGATTTTAACGCGCGTGCCCAGCAGTTTTTGAAGCCGCGATTCCATATCCAGTATCTCCGGTGGTTTTTTTGACCGTCCCTTTTTGCCGTTGTTGGAGAAAACTCCGGCATCCGGGCGGTATACCTCGTCTTCTGTTTCGCGCACCGACATCTTTTTTTCAATTATCGATTGAAGAATTCTCAGCCTTTTTGAAGAATCCGGCAAAGACAGAAGCGTTCTTGCGTGTCCTTCTGAAATCAATCTTTTTTTAACGGCATTTTGTATTTCGGGTTCAAGATCAAGAAGCCTTATGGAATTGGATATTGCGGATTTTGATTTTCCGCAATACGCGGCCAAATCCATCTGCATAACCCCGAATTCATCCGTTAATTTTTTATAGGCTTGCGCCAAATCAATGGGATTTAAATCTTCGCGCTGTATATTTTCAATCAAAGACAAGGCTAGTTTTTCCTGTTCTTTTAGTTTCGGACGGATAACGGCGTCTATTTCTTTGATGCCGGCCATTTTTGTGGCCCGCCAGCGTCTTTCGCCGGCCACAAGTTCATAGGAGTCTTTTTCTCTGTCGTGCGACACGACCACCGGCTGGGTAAGGCCGTGTTTTTTAATCGAATCAGACAATTCCTTTAATGTGGTTTCGTCAAAAACCTGCCTGGGTTGAAATTTATTAGGATGGATTTTGTCAACCGGTATTTTTTGCACAAGCCGCGCTTTTGAGCTTTCATTAGATTCCTGCGCCTGCGAAATAAGAGCGTCAATTCCCCGTCCCAGTGCTTGTCTCATATAATTAGGTCTCCTCTTAAAAAAGTCACCGGTTTCCAGTCACCATGTCACCGGCTTGAAAATTATTCACACCACTAACAAAATTAGAAAGGCAAAGTTGACCATGCCCCAGTTAATGTAAGGTTGCCAGTTTCCCTGTCTTTTTTCTTTCTGGTGACTTGGGCCACTTGGTGACTGGTCGCCTTCCCGACTCATCCCCCGAAGTCATAATCGGCTTGGAGGTCGTTTGTTTCGCAAAGCTGAAAATTTTTAAAGGTTTCAGCATCGGCTCCGCGCCTGCCTAAAAATTCTATGCCTAAATCGCAATATGCCCTGGCGCCCCTACAGCTGGGATCGTAGATAAATATCGGCTGTCCGAATCCTGGGGCTTCCGCGAGCCGCACATTTCTTGGAATTGTGGTTTTATATAGTTTTTCCCCGTAATGTTTTGAAATTTCGCCTTTTACCTGATTGGCGAGATTTATTCTGGCATCATACATCGTAACAACCCCGCCGTCTATCCGCAAATCCGGGTTGATTGCTTCTTTTACCTTTTTAATGGTTTCCATGAAATATGCCAGGCCTTCCATCGCGTAGTATTCGCATTGCACCGGTGTTATTACGGTGTCCGAGGCGGCCAGCGCATTTATTGTGAGCAGTCCAAGCGACGGGGGGCAGTCTATGATTATAAAATCATACATTTGCCGGATAGAATCCAGCGCCTTGCTTAAAACGGTTTCCCGAGACAAAACCGACACAAGCTCTATTTCCGCTCCGGCAAGGCTTCTTTTGGCCGGAATGCAGTCCAGCCACTCCATGTTTGTCTGCTTTATTGTGGTTTCTACGGAGGCATTGCCGATTATTACATCGTAAATTGTTTTATCCTCTTGCGTGATGGGGATTCCCAGCCCGGAAGTTACATTGCTTTGCGGATCAAAATCAATCACAAGCACCTGCTGATTAAGGCAGGCAAGCGCCGCGCCGAGGTTAATAGAGGTGGTTGTTTTTCCCACCCCCCCCTTCTGATTTGCGATAGAAACAATTTCGCCCATAATATTTTTTCCTTCCCCGCGCGCCATTTTTTTCGCCCGCGCGGCAGTTAAGAATTCGTGTTCGGCAAGTCAAAATAATATCACTTTTGACCGCTTTGGTCAAGCAAAAACAGCAAAAAATCTGCGTTTTTTGGTTTTCACGTGAAAACTATTATAAAAAAACACCGAAAATTTAAAGATTTTTATAAACCGCATTCACGTTCCGCGAATTTTGCGGTTTATTGCGCTATCCCCAAAAATATTTTCTCAACTATCGGGATATTGCAAGGCGCAATTGCTATTAACGATATATCTACGCACACCTATTATGCCACGATTTGAGCAAATTGTCAATATTTATTTGTAAACGCTCCGGCAGCCGCAAATCGGAATTCAGAACGAGCCGCGGCATTTTGGCCGAAAAATTGAAATTGAACATATGTGCCGTATCAAAAAATTTAATTTTTTGCGCATTCCCCCCCGCTTTCGCCGTGAGAGAGGGGCGTAAGTATGTTTTTAGCTGCGGGGTTCATTCCGGCTTCTGAATTCCGTCTGCTTGAGCGGTTGCGGTTGTTTCATGGTTTTTTTGGTCTCCTCGGCAGTCTTGCAAGCGGGCCAGGGAATAGTTTATACTTTGAGGAGAAGGCGGGACGGCTGGACTGCTGGACTACGGGACAGCGAAGGGAGAAAACGGCGAAATGTCAAGAATCAAACAGCATCCTATTTTATCCGCGCAGGAAAAAAAGAAAATCGATTTCTTTTTTGAAAACCGCCGGTTGTCCGCCTTTAGGGGGGAGATGATCTCTTCGGCGCTGTTTGCAAACGGCATAAAAACATTTAATCTTCATCCGAAAGATAAGAGTCCCCAGGGAATTTTCTGCGCGAACGGACAATGCGCCCAATGCACGGTAATTGCCGACGGCGTTCCCGTAAAATCCTGCGTGACGGCGGTTTCGGAAGGGATGAAAATTGAGAGCATAAAAGGACTTCCCGCGATTCCTTTTGCCGGCGGCGTTCCTGAATTTGAAAAAATCCGCGAAGTCGAGCCCGACGTTCTTATTATAGGAGCGGGGCCCGCCGGGCTTGCCGCCGCCGTAGAGCTCGGAAAACTGGAAATTTCAACGCTTGTCGTCGATGATAAGCACAGGCCGGGGGGGAAACTTATTCTGCAGACGCATAAATTTTTCGGTTCCATCGACGATTGCTACGCCGGAACGCGGGGAATAAACATAGCTAAAAAGCTCGAAGAAGAAGTTTCAAAATATCCATCGGTGAAAGTCTGGCTTAACACGGTGGCCGTGGCCGTGTTCGCGGACAAAAAAATAGGCGCGCTTCGCGGAGGAACATATTGGCTGATCAAGCCGAGGGCGGTGCTTAATGCCGCAGGCGCGCGGGAAAAATATTTTCCGTTCAAAGGCAGTACCCTTGCCGGGGTTTACGGCGCGGGGGCGTTTCAGACGCTTGTGAACAGGGATTTGGTCCGGCCTTCAAAACGGCTTTTTGTCGTCGGGGGGGGGAATGTGGGGCTTATCGCCGCATACCACGCGCTTCAGGCCGGAATAGAAGTGGCCGGTCTTGCGGAAATTCTTCCGCGTGCGGGCGGGTATAAGGTGCATGCTGACAAAATAAAGCGGCTTGGAGTTCCCGTCTACGCTTCACATACGATTCTTGAGGCACATGGAAAAGACAGGGTGGAATCCGCGGTAATAGCGCGGGTGGACAAAGAGTTTAATCCGGTAAAAGGTTCGGAAAAGGTTTTTAACGTCGACACCCTGCTTCTTGCCGTGGGGCTTTCTCCGATAGACGAGCTTTACTCTCAGGCAAAGGCTTTCGGCATTAACGTCTTTGCGGCCGGCGATGCGGAAGAAATAGCCGAAGCTTCGGCGGCGATGTTCAGCGGAAAAATGGCGGGTATAAAAATAGCCAAAAGCATGGGGGCGGCGTGTCCGGAAATGCCGGCGGAATGGAGCGAAAAACTCGAGATACTAAAAAGCAAGCCGGGTAAAACCGAACAAAAGGAAAAGGTCTATCCTAAAACCGGCGTTTTTCCCGTGTTCCATTGCAATCAGGAAATTCCCTGTAACCCCTGCGTTTCCGTTTGTCCCAAAAAGGGGATAAAACTGCGCGGAAATAATATAACGGCATTGCCGTATTTTGAGGGAAACTGCATCGGCTGTGTCAAATGCGTCGTTATATGCCCCGGCCTTGCCGTAACGCTGGTGGACTTTAGAAAGGACGAAAATTTTCCAACCGTGGCAATACCCTTTGAAGTCGGAAGGGATATTATTAAAAAGGGGGATTTTGTAAAAGCGGTGGACATCGAGGGGGTAGAGCTCGCTGTCGTCGAGGTGGCGGAGGTAAAGGATTTAAAAACATCCGATAATACGCTGCTTATTTATGTAAGGGCGGACGAAGCTATCGCTTGCAAAATCGCCGGCATACGGCTTATAGCTCCGGAAGCCGCCGGGCAAGCCTTCCCGCCGGTTGTTGGGCGGGAAATTGTAAAAGACCCCGAAAACAGCGCATGCCGCGAAGCGGATTCCGCCATTATATGCAGATGCGAAAGGGTCGCGCTGGGGGAAATTAAAAAGGCTATACAGTCGGGGGTGCGCGATTTAAATCAGCTCAAGGCTGTGACGCGGGTCTGCATGGGCGCATGTGGGGGGAAAACCTGTCAGCCGCAAATTATGTCTATTTATAAATCGCTTGGCATAAAAACGCAGGATCTCATCATGCCCACCCAGCGTCCGCTGGTTATGGAGGTTTTTTTGGGACAATTCTGCAATGCCGGCGATAAGGCGGGGGCGGACGCCGAGAAGGAATGGAGCGATTTTTAATGGCAGACAACACTTTTGACGTTATAATCATAGGCGCGGGCAGCGTGGGCGTTCCGTCCGCTATGTTTTTAAGCGAAAGAAAGCTGAAGGTGCTTGTTCTGGATTCCGCTCATTCGCCGGGGCAGGGACAAAACAAAGCGGCCATAGGCGGAATACGGGCTACTCATTCCGACGGCGCCAAGGTGCGGACCGGACTCAGAAGCATAAAAATTTTTTCCGGCTGGAAAGACAGATTCGGAGACGAGATAGGCTGGCGTCAGGGGGGGTATTCTTTTCCGGCCTACGCCGAGAGCGACGAAAAGCTGATGAAGGATCTGCTTTCGGTGCAGAAGGGGCTGGGGCTGGAGATAAACTGGCTGTCATGCGGAGAAATAAAAAAGCTGGCGCCGGGCATTAATGAAAAAAATCTGCGGGGGGGAACTTTTTCGCCGAAAGACGGAAGCGCCTCGCCCCTGCTGTCGATAAACGCTTTCTACCGCAGGGCGGCGTCGCTAGGAGCAAAGTTCCATTTCGGCGAATCGGCCGCAAGCATTGCGACGGTAAAAAACAAAGTCACCGGGGTTTCCACAGGAAAAGGCGCGTATCACGCCCCTATTGTGATAAACGCCGCCGGAGCCAATGCCAAGGAAATCGGCGCGATGGCAAAACTGGATTTGCCGGTTTCTCCCGATTCGCATGAGGCGGGAATAACCGAGCCTGTGGAAAGAATGCTGGGCCCGATGATAGTGGATATCAGGCAGGAGGAGGGCTCAAAGAATTATTATTTTTATCAGAACGACGAAGGCCAGTTTGTTTTTTGTCTCACCCCCCATCCTCCTGTGTGGGGCGCCGACCGCAGTTCAACTTCCGCGTTTTTGCCCGCTGTTTCAAGGCGGATGATATCCATTCTACCTCGGCTTGCAAAGATAAAGGTGCGCCGAACATGGCGCGGGCTCTATCCCATGACGCCCGACGGATTTCCCATAGTGCAGGCTCTTGCGGAGCCGGAGGGATTTATCTCCGCGGTAGGGATGTGCGGGCAGGGGTTTATGCTCGGGCCCGGCATAGGCGAGCTGGTCGCCAAAATGGCGGCGGGAGAACTTTCCGGAGAAGACAAAGAGATCCTCGCGGGCTTTCGTCTGGACAGAAATTTTCAGGGAATGGAAAAATACAAGTAGCCCCCCGCAATAAAATCATAACAGCAAAGATTTACACTGAAGCGCAGATTTTCAGGTATCCAGAAGTCAGAATTCAGAATCCGGAATAAGGAGCCGGCGAAAGATTTGCGGAGTTGGTTTGGAATTCTTACTTCTGTATTCTGTCTGCTGAAGCAACAGGTGGAGTGCTGTTCATGTTTTATTCTGTATTCTGACTTCTGGATTCTGGCTACTGTTTAACATCCCATATTTTATGAATCCTATTGAAAAGGCGCTGGTCTGCAAGGAACCCGAGCTCCGCCGTAAAATCAGCGGCAGACTGCGCATAATACAGGAGAAAGAACTTGTTCTTTCCAATCTCCTTACCGCATATGTTTCCATAAAAACCGCCATTGAAAATTTTTTTGTCAAAGAATATTACCCGCGGCTGGGCAGGTATTTGGAGGAGACGGAAAATCTGCAGAATCAGGCGCTTGGAATGCCGCGCAAAAACAGTTCCCAAAAGCCCGCTTGCGCGGACGATAATATTCCGAAGAAAAACATTCTTTCGGCTTTTGAAAAGGCGGAACTAAAAAAAACATACCGCAGGCTCGCCAAAATTTATCATCCCGACACGGCGTCCGGCGCGCAGGAAAAGGAATTTCTTACGGCGCGCATGTCGGCGATAAACGAGGCTTTTAAGGCGATGGACGCCCAAACGCTCATGAGGTATCTGAGAAAAGCCGAGGCTGAAATAGGAACCTGCGGCCACTCTTCGCTTAAGCGGCTTGAGTATCTTAAAATAGACGAAATGATCCTGGATGAACTTACGGCGTCATACGTCGGGAGAGTGAACAATCTAAAAAAATCCTCCACGTATAAAACAATGAGAGACGCTCGCGAGCATGCAAAAAGGGGCGCGGATTTTTTTGCCGGAATAGAACAGGAGCTGAAAGATAAGATTGAAAGCTATAAAAGAATTCTCAAAGTCTTGGAACCCGCCACTCTTGGGAAAATGAAATAACAAATTAAAAAGGGTAAAACTAAGAATCATCGTGTCAACGCACAACGGAACCCGAAATTGGAATTAAAATAGTCATAGTTAATGGTGTAGCGGTAGGGCGCACGCGTGAAGCTGATGTTGCTGTAACACGAGCCGCCCCGCAATACCACGCGGGAAGTTCCGGAATCCGGACCTTTGGGATTCCTTTCAGGGCAGGTCTTATAATAGTCTTTATCATACCAGTCAGCCACCCATTCCCACACATTGCCGTAAGTATCGTATAAACCATACTGGTTTGGTTTCCTTTGTCCTACAGGGTGCATCTTGCCGCCGCAGTTTTTATTATACCACGCATAGTCTTCAAGCTGGCTTTCATTATCGCCAAAACTCCATGTTGTATCAGTCCCGCCGCGCGCCGCTTTCTCCCATTCCGCTTCAGTTGGCAAGCGCTTGCCTGCCCATTGGCAATATGCCGCTGCATCAGTCCAATCTACATTTACTACTGGATAATTGTCGGCACTGTAGTTTGGCTGGCTGAGCATTTCTCTGCCTGTTGCTTGAGCGAATTTGCGGTACTGCCCTGCCGTTGCCTCGTATTTATCTATATAAAAAGAATCCAGATACACTTTGTGCCGTGGATGTTCGTCGGAATAACCTTCCCCATCAGGGGAGCCCATAAAGAACTCGCCCGCTGGAATAAAGACCAGTTCTGTCTGCTCCTCCTGCCGGTTTTTTACTGTTTCAGCGGACAAATTTAGAGTTGGCAAAACCTGAAGCTCAGTCATGTCAATTGCCCGCTCTATAGACTGACTCACTACAGTCTTTGTCGGAAGGTTGTCAAAATCAACCGCAGATTCTACCCGTTCTGTGTAGGCTGCGGCAGAAAACATCAATATTCCTGCGGCTGCTATAATTATTTTATTGTTCATAGTTTTTGTTTTATATTACCATGGTACATATTTTTAAATCAAATATGCCTTACAGCGCAATCTCCCTTTTTAGGATTTCAGGGAATACCAATGTCACGTAAGGGACATAGAATCCCATGCCGATATTTACAAAAGCCATCAATTCAGTTTAGCATATATTTCTAACTCAACGAGCTATTGATTTAAGTTCCCAATTCCGATGGTAGTTATGGAATTGCTGGCGCGCCATACGCGATACCCCAAATTTCCTGCTACAATTTTGCTAACATTTACATAGTGATGTTTTGTAAAAAGCACGTTTCCTATATCATCACGGGTGGTTCTCCCGGCAAGGTGAAAAGCAAAGCTATGCAAAAGGAAGCTAAGGCAAGAATTCTGATTAACGACCTTCTAAAAAGGTCTGGCTGGCGTTTTTTTGATGACATTTGTTACCTCAAATCAGTTCCGGAGAGATGGTAAAATTAAAATGACTGGCACAGGAGGCTTACAACGAGTTCCAACATCCCATGTTTCTGATTTTAAAATTCCCCTCCCGCCACTTTCCATCCAGCGCGAAATCGTGGCGAAAATAGAGGCAGAGCGGGTATTGGTGGAGGCGAACCGGAAGCTGGCGGATATTTTCGAGAAGAAGATTCAGTCCAAACTGGCGGAAATTTGGGGAGAAGATGGTGCCGAAAAGAGAGGTTCTCGGTGATGAACCGTAAGAAGACTCAAAAATATGAGCCTCGCAAGCTGATGGAGCTGGCCATCGAGGTGATGCGCCGGACTGTCCCCGAGCCGCGCAGGGACGGCAAAGCGAGCCCGCTTGTCGGAGCGGTGCTACTCAAGCCCGATGGAACGGTTGAGACAGCTTGTCGGGGTGAACTGCGTCATGGAGACCACGCTGAGTACATGCTGTTGGAGAGGAAAAATCGCGGCAATAAACTGGACGGCTCCATTCTCTTTGCCACGCTCGAACCTTGCGCTCCTGATTCGCGTCATTCTCCAAAGATGGGTTGTGCGGAACGGATAGTCCAATCCCGTATCAAGGAGGTCTGGGTGGGAATAGAGGACCCCGATCCCAAGGTGGACCGTAGGGGGATTAAACACCTTCAGGATGCCGGCGTCACGGTACACATGTTTGACCGCGATCTTCAGAACGTCATCCACGCGGAGAATAGGGATTTTATCGCACAGGCGATGGAGCGGGCCGAGACGGCGCGGGGCGCGAAGAAACCGAAAGAGATTATTCTCTCGCCGTTTGAAAATGCCTTGGCTGCCGCCGCCCTAAAAGATTTTTCAGACGAGGCGCTGGAACGATACCGCACTCAGGCCAAAATTGCGGATGCCGCCGGTTCGTCAACTTTTAAACACCGGTTGCTGCAGCAAGGGTTGCTGAAAAAGGAAAGGGCGCGGTTGGTCCCAACCGGCTTCGGTTTTCTGCTCTTTGGTAAAGAGCCGCGCAGGATTCTTCATCAAGCAGGTCTCCTGGCCACGATCCATTATCCCGACGGCAAAGAAGAGACCCGGGATTTTGACGATCCGCTGGTTCTAATCCCCGATCTGGTAGAGAAGTGGCTCCGAGACAAATTGCCCAACGTGATTGATCGGAGTCGAATGCAGCGTCAAGAGCATCCCGCCCTGCCTTTCGAGATGGTGCGCGAAGCTGTGGTCAACGCGCTTATTCATCGAAACTATGAAATTGCGGGCGCAAAATGCCAACTCGTGGTCACGCAAGACACCGTCACCGTCAAGAGCCCCGGCGCGCCTCTGCCGCCCATCACGCTGGAACAACTACAATCGTTCACCTCTCCCATGTTGAGCCGGAACCCGGTGCTGCACTATGTGTTCGCCCGCATGGGGATGGCGGAAGAGCGCGGGCTGGGCGTCAAGTCTTTAAAAATCGGCGCAGAAAAGCATGGCCTGCCCTTGCCGAAATATTCGTGGAATAATCCCTATCTGCTGTTGACTCTGTATCGAAGCGCGGCTGGTGCGGCGAGCGCCCTGCCGCAGGAAGTCTTGGCGTATCTGAATCCAGATGAACAAAAGGGCTGGGAATTTCTCGCTACAAGAATGTCCGTCACTCGCAAAGAATACGCCGATCAAATGGGTTTTAATGATCGGAAGGCGCAACGACATCTGCAACGATTCTCTAAACTGGGGTTGTTGCGGAAGGTGGGGGCAAGTTCCGCCACGGCATACGATATACAGAAGCCATGATCACGACAAATCCAACGGCAGAATATCGTGAGCGTCCGGTCAATACGGTTTTGTGTTGGTTCTCGCGACAAATCTCGCGACAAACTGTCACGAGACGGGTGTAATCTCCGTTCGGAGCATACTTGTCTGTATCTTATGACTTATGAAGCGCTGATCTGACGAAAAGTTTTTCGGAAAAATTAGAGACGGAGATATCGGGACATAAAGGGCAAAAATGAAAACTATCAAAGACATGCCGGAACACAGCCGTCCACGCGAGAAACTGCGCGAGAAAGGCGCTTCCGCCCTTTCCGACGAGGAGCTTGTGTCGGTGATTCTTGGCATGGGAACAGCGGGGATTGATGTCCGCACTTTGGCCCGGCAGGTGGCCGGCCTAATACGCGAGCACAAAACAGGGTTGAAGCTTGAGCATTTAGAGGCCATCCCCGGCATGGGACTTGCCAAGGGCTGTCAAATCCTTTCGGCCTTTGAACTTGCGCGACGTCACCTGCTCAAAGACGCGGTTAAAATTACCGTGGCCCGGGATATCCTGCCGCTGGTGTCCGACATTGCCGGGAAACAGCAGGAATATTTCGTCTGTATTTCACTCAACGGCGCAAACGAAGTTATAGAAAAGCGCGTAGTGACAATCGGGCTTCTCGATAAAAGCCCTGTTCATCCACGGGAGGTATTTGCGGACGTTATCGTCGATCGCGCTGCTGCCGTAATCTTCGCGCATAATCACCCGTCCGGCGAACTTCAGCCAAGCGACGCTGATATTCGCATGCACGAGCAATTGACCGAGGCAGGAAAGATTCTCGGAATTCGTGTCATGGACAATGTAATTGTGACGAGCAAAGGGCACTACAGCTTTCAGGAAGCCGGTTTAATTCACTAACGACAGATTGCCCTGCGGTCACCAATTTTTAATCGGCAGGGCTAACGCGCCATGGTCTAACTCTGACCGGAAAGTTTTAGCATGCACAGCAGAAACTTAAACATGCGGCGCAAATGCATAGTTTGGCAAAAGGTGTGCCCCCCCGGATGTTTTATTCCCCGTCGTAAAAACAAACTTAAAAAAAACACTTGACAAAAAACCATAGTTTTGGTATATTTTCCATAGGTAAGAAATAGGCCGCGAACTCAGCGGCTTAAAAATGATTCACCCCCAAGCTGTTCCGGGTAGTAATCGATCGGAGCGGGCGCGGGGATTGTTCTCTGAAAATTGATTGCGTGCGAATGGGCACCCTGAACGCATTTGCGGCGCAAGCCGCGGATCGCGCGAAGGGTTCGGAAAAATATTACTTCAAGGTGTGAAAAAACAGGCATCCGCCTGTTCCTTGAGTCATTATAACAAACCCTCCGTATCTGGTCTATAACTGATGGCTTATAGCAATGTTAACTCATGCGCTATTTGTTATATGTTATATACGGATTTTAAATGGAGAGTTTGATCCTGGCTCAGAGTTAACGCTGGCAGCGTGCATAACACATG
>CAZFMJ010000076.1:0-13371 GCA_964520045.1 uncultured Elusimicrobiales bacterium
CGCTTTTTAGGCCTTTGAATGCCTTAAACGCAGGCGCAAGTTCGGCAAGAGTATCGCGGAGTTTGTCCGGCACAGTGTTGAATTCCACTCCGGCGTAAAGGTCTTCCGTGTTTTCGCGGAACACCACTATATCTATGTTTTCCCGGTAATTAAGCGGATTCTGCGGATATGCTTTGCACGGCCTAAGGCATATGTAGAGATCGAAAAGCTGGCGCATACGCACGATGGGAGAGCGGTATACCAGTCCTTTTCCTTTTAATTCGGGGGATAGTTCCTGCTCGGCTGCCTTTACGGGTTTTGAGGTAATAGCGCCGAACATAGCGGCGTCAACGCTGTTAAGCAGATCGATTGTGCGCTGGGGAAAAGCATCTCCCTCTTTGCGCCAGAATTCCCATCCGATGTCGCCGTGCTGATACTCTGCGTCAAAATTGACCGCATCGAGCACTATGCGCGTTGCTTCCATCACGTCTATGCCTACTCCGTCTCCGGGCAGCCATGCTATTTTGTATTTTACCATACGTTTCTCCGTTTTTTGTGAATTATGAAATATGGGACTTTCCTGCAAAAATAATTATAGCAAAATACACCAAAAATTTATGCGCTGTTTTTAGTCCTGTATTTGCAAATGTGCAGATGTTTCTTTTACAATAAGGCATGGATAGATTTTGTGATAGAAACAGGTGCACCTGTATTTTCTTAAGTGTGTTTTGTTTTGCGGCGTGGTTTTCCTCTTATGCGTCCGGCGCGGATTGGAAATTTAACACGTCTATTAATTATGAAACCGGCGATTTCGGGACCGGCACGCGCAGTAATACCACGTATATTCCGTTTACGCTGAAACGTTACTACGGCAGTAGAAATATAGCGCTGACCGTTCCTCATATAAGCCAGAGCAGTAACGGCCAATTGAGCATTGTCGGCGGAACTCCTGTCAGGATAGGCAAAAAGGGAATTGCGGCTGATGAAACAATAAATTCGGGGCTTGGCGACATTATACTGCGCGGAGGGTATGAGCTTATGCGCGGGAATCCAGATCCTTTTGATTTGTCGCTTATCGGGAATATTAAGTTCCCTACAGCAAACGAAGATAAAGGGCTTGGGACCGGGGAATTTGACGAAGGCATAGGGCTCGAGTTCGGCAAGCTTCTCTGTCCGCGATGGACACTGCTTGTTGATATCTATTACACTGTTATCGGAGATCCGCCGGGAATGGAGTTGAATAATCAGACGGCTTTTGATATGGGATTTTTCCATCAATTGCGCAACGGCATGATTTTGACCGCGCTCTATGAGAGAAGCAATGCGCTTGTGAGCGGTAATGCTAATCCGAGCGATTTGCGGGGTATAATAGAGCATAAGATCGGGAAAATGACAAGAGTGTTCGGAGGGATGCTGATAGGTTTATCCGACGGCAGTCCTGATTTCGGAATAAGTTTCGGAGTCAGCTGCCGGTTTTAATAAAACGGGAGGAAAAATGACAAAAACGAAAATACATGTATTGCTGCTTGGGCTTGTTTTATCCGCGGCGGCGCCGTTGGCTGTGTGTGCGGATGAAATTTCAAAAGACGAGCAGAAACTTGGAAGTGTTTCAGGCGATCTTGACAACGACGCGGTCAATCCTGAAAAGGAAAAGACGGTTGTCGACCGGTTAAAGGCTGAGTTTAAGGTGGAAGATATCCGGATACAAAGCCTGCGCGACCAGAAGCTGGGTTACGGAGAAATTGCGATAGTTCTCGCTCTGGCGCAGAAAATGCCGGGCGGAATTACCGACGCTAATGTTTTGGCGATCATGACATTGAGACAGGGTCCGCCGGTGATGGGGTGGGGGCAGATCGCCAAAAAGCAGGGGCTTAAGCTCGGCGCCGTGGTCAGCAAGGTGAAAAAAATCGGAACTTCAGCGCGCAAACAGTTTACTACTGAAACCGCAAACCGCAATAAAAAAGAGCGGCTTGAAAAATCCGGCAGACCGGATAAACCGGAACGGCCTGAAAAAATGGAAAGACCTGAAAAGCCGGAAAGGCCCGAAAGCCCCGGAAATCACGGCCGGCACTGAGTATAATTGCTTAATACGACCGCTTTTGCGGTCATATCGGGGTGGATGTTAGATGGTAAACGGTAGAAACAAGACCGTTTTGTTGCCCTCTTTCCGCTCTCCTTACTGCCGTCTTTCTTGAAAGATGTTGGAAGCGGGTAATTCTTTATGCATTGCGTCTTTTGAGCCACTTCGATTTGCTTTCTTGCCGCTCAGTGTGGCGAGAGAAGTCGAATCGTTCATTGTGGCTAATTTATATTTTTATTTTCAGGTATAAAAATTTTATGGTTGAACAGGTAAATTCTTTTGTAGTGGCAAAAGCAAAAGGTAAAGGTATCATGGATATAAGCCGGTGTGGGGTGTTTTTGTTTCTTACGTTCTTTGCATTTGGATGCACATCTCTCCATATGAATGTTAAGGCATATTTAGACCCCGAACAAGATTTTTCATATTATCGAAGATTTAAAACGCTAGGCAGTAACACGGAAAATCCATTGCTTGAGAAACAATTACTATTGCTTGTAAAAAAGAAAATGCTTGATCGTGGGTTTATTTGTGACGAAAAAAACCCCGAATTTATCATTATGCTTTCGTTTTATTCTGGAGCTTTTAATTATTATAAACCCCCTGCCACGATTTATCTCCCACAATATACCACGGGGGAGACTAAAAATTCATTTGGTACGTTTGGGGGGATTTCGTATTCTGGACATGAAACCTCATCAGGTAAATGGGAAAGCAAGCCAACGCAAATTGGTGGGGGAACTGCCACGGCATATTATCGGAATATTCGTGTAAATGTGATAGACTATAAGCCTCTCACGGCATCAACTCCAACAATCAATTTTATTTGGCAGGGAGAAGTAGATAGTAGTGGTTCAACTGCCGATATTTTGGATGTGGCCCCATTTTTGCTGGATGAATTATTGGGTGAATTCCCAACAAGAACAGATAAGGGGACAGAACGAGTTCTGGACACTTATGATTTGCCAATTTGGGCAAGAGAGTAGTACGGAGGGTAAAATGAAGAAAAAAGAAATAAAACTGGTTTTTGAGGATAATGGAGAGGATGTTAAAGTGTGTGAATTGGCGGATTTTCTTTTTCTTTTTCAGGCGATATATCGTTTAGGTAGTGAGTTAACGCGGAAGGAACAGGAATCCGCGAATCGTGGTTATGCCGATGCAGTAAAAATTGTAAAAAGAAAAATTCATTTTGAAGGTGAGAATCTTAATAGGTTTTTTATTGAGGATGTCACACCTAAGCGGTTGATCCCTATTTGCGTATCACAAAAAAGTCCTATTGAAATATATTTTCGCGGTATTTCTATCTTACTTGCCATCGCAGTTATAATATCTGGCGGTGAATTTGAAGTGTCTCCTACACGTATAAGAGCAAAACTTCCTCCTATCGGCGAGGGCATAAAAAAATTACGTGACGTATTCACTTCGGAAACTAAAATGCCTATTGGTTATTCGGTTGGGGTCCGTAAAATTATTTTTTCAAAAGAAGAATATAATGAAATTATGCGGCAGGATCCAGAGACACGAAATCGTGGGGGATTTCAGGGTTTTCTTATTGGACTTCAATGTCGCACGAAGAAAAAAGACAGGAGTATAGAATTATCTCCTTCAGATGTAGATAAAATATTGAAAAGGGGAAGTAATCCCAAAAAGGGTGGATGGCAAAGTAGAATAAGAAAGATTTTTGGTGGACATTTCAGCTTTCAATAATTCAATAATATGGAAATAGGGATAGTCGGACTTCCTAACGTGGGGAAATCCACGCTGTTTAACGCTTTGACCAGCGGTCATGCGGCCTGTTCCAATTATCCCTTTACCACCATAAATCCCAATGTCGGAATAGTGGCCGTGCCCGACGAAAGGCTAAAGCGCATCGCGGAAATATTCAAGCCTCCGAAAGTCACCCCCGCTTCTATAAGATTCGTAGATATAGCGGGGCTTGTAAAAGGCGCCAGCAAAGGCGAAGGGCTCGGCAATAAATTCCTTTCGGAAATACGGGAAGTCGACGCGGTGATCCAGCTCGTGCGTCTTTTTGAAGACGGGAATGTGACTCACACCATGAACACGGTCGACCCCGTAAGGGACGCCGAAATAATAGAGACTGAACTTCTGCTCGCGGATTTGGAGATTGTTGAGCGGATGATCGAAAAAAACTCCGGAGCCGCGAGAACCGGCGATAAGCAGGCCAAAGAAAAAATATCTTTGCTTGAAAAACTCAGGGAAACGCTTTCCGCCGGCAGGTCCGCGTCGGAGCTTGGGCTTTCCGCGGAGGAATTAAAAGACTTTCCCATGCTTACCGCAAAGCCTGCGCTTTTTGTGGGCAATGTGTCTGAAGGCGGAGCCGGCAAAAGCGGTCAGGCGATGCGGGATTTCGCGCTGAAACGAAAGGCCGGATTTGTGGAGCTGTGCGTAAAACTTGAGTCGGAAATAACGGAGCTTGAACCCGGGGAGCGGATCGTTTTTCTTGAAGAATTGGGCATGACCCAGACCGGGCTTGAAAAAATAATCCTTGAGTCAAAAAAACTTTTAAATCTTATAGCGTTTTTTACGGTAGCCGGCGGCAATGAGGCGCGCTCATGGCTTATTGAAGGCGGGTCAAAAGCTCCTCAGGCGGCGGGCAAGATACATACGGACATGGAAAAGGGTTTTATAAAAGCGGATGTATACGGCTTTGCCGACCTTGCCGAATGCGGAAGCGAAAATTCCATGAGGGAAAAAGGCCGCGTGCGGCTGGAAGGCAAAGATTACGTTGTAAAGGACGGAGATGTCTGCGAATTCAAGTTTAATGTGTAAAAATGATATTCATGCTATCTTTGCGGATTTTACGTTGCAGGGCAAACGCTGTACAAAAATAGCCGAGATTAAAATAGGTCACATATCTTTTACCAAATACACAAATGAATTTTGGACTGCCAAGCAAAGACAGGCTTGTTCTCTGCATGAAATTTCTTACCGGGCATGTTTCAAACCGCAGCTGCCGGAATTTTTTATAGACCGGCTTACGAAGGAAGGGGATGCGGTCTATGACCCGTTTGCCGGAAGAGGAACTACCGCAATAGAGGCCGGGCTTTTGGGGCGGAACGTTATTTCAAACGACATTAATCCGCTGAGCGGTATTTTGTGCAGGCCCAGATTTTTTCCTCCCGCTCTGGATGAAATAAAAAAAAGGCTTTATGAAATAAAATACGATCCCAAAGCAAAAGCGGATATTGATTTATCTATGTTTTTTCATCCTAAAACGGAGGCGGAAATAGTTTCTTTGCGCGGATATCTTGAGAGACGGCGCAAAACCGGGAAAGAGGATGATACAGACAGATGGATACGGATGACGGCCACAAACAGGCTTACCGGACATGCAAAAGGTTTTTTTTCCATTTATACGCTTCCGCCGAATCAGGCGGTATCGCCAAAAAGACAGATTATTATCAATAAGCGGCTCAGGCAGAAGGCTGAATACAAAAACACTCGCGAAATAATTCTCAAAAAAAGCCTTCAGCTTCTTAAAGGAATATCCGCTGAGAATGCGGAGAATCTCAAAAAAGCCGGAGAAAGGGCTGTTTTTCTTTCAAAAGACGCGCGGCATGTTCCTGAAATAACAGCAGATTCTGTAACACTTACCGTCACTTCACCGCCTTTTCTGGATGTGGTTCAATACGCTAATGACAATTGGTTGAGATGCTGGTTTAACCGCATTGACGCGGATTCGGTATCTGAAAAAATAACTATGGCGCGCGACATCGGCGAATGGGGGAAATTTATCGGGCAGGTGTTCACGGAGCTTTACCGGATAACGCGCAAAGGCGGATGGGCCGCTTTTGAGGTCGGGGAGGTGCGCGGGGGTAAAATAAAGCTGGACGAGCACGTATTGCCGTTAGGCATAGCCGCAGGATTTGAAGTTTCCGCATTAATGGTCAATTCCCAAAAATTCACAAAAACCGCCAACATCTGGGGCGTGAAAAACAACAGCCTCGGCACAAACACCAATAGAATATTGCTTTTCAGGAAGCCATGACGCAAACAACCGGCAGTCAGCTTCCGGAACCGGAAACTGACGTTCAGCCCTGCGCTCATTTCGGCTCATGCGGAGGGTGTTCGTTAAGGGATCGGCCCTATGCGGAGCAGATCGAATTAAAAAGAAAAAAACTCAAGGACCTGCTTTTGCCTTTCTGGAGCGAAGATATATTCATCCATAAATCTCCGCAGATTTCTTATTACCGCAATAAGGCGGAAATTTCATTCAGCAGGCAGGTAAAAGAAAGAGATGAACAGAATAATCTTGTTTTTGAAAACTGCCTTGGATTTAAGTTTAAAAAACGGTGGGATAAGACCATAGACCTCTGCGGATGTTTTCTCGTGTCTCCTGAAACCGCGCCTTTGCTTGAAAGCGTTAGAAAATGGGCGCGGGAAAGCGGTCTCTCTTATTATGATTTGCGCAAACACTCGGGGTTTTTGAGGCATCTTGTGCTCAGGGAGGCCAAAAACACCGGAGAGCGCATGGTTATTCTTGTCACAGGGGAGGGGGAATTTGACGGAAAAGGTTTTTGCGCGGCTGTGAAATCGGCGTATCCGGCGCTGACCATATGCAGAGCGGTAAATTCCGGAATTTCCGACGTGGCTGTTTCGGATAAAACAGAAACGCTTGAAGGGCCGGGTTTTATACGGGAGCGTCTTGATACATATTCTTCTCCTGATTCGCCTGCTCCCGAGCGCAGCCTTTTTTTTAATATCTCCCCGTTTTCGTTTTTTCAGACCAACCCCATTGCCGCGCAGATGCTTTACTCGTCCGCGCGCAGGCGGATGAAGGAAATAAGGCCCCGCCTGCTTCTGGATTTATACGGCGGGGCGGGGGCGTTTTCATTCGCTTGCGCGGATATCGCGGAAAAATGCGTATGCGTGGAATCTTCCCCGTATGCTTTTGAAGACGGCGGAAAAAACGCCCTGCTTAACGGAATAACCAATGTGGAATTTGTCTGCGCAAAGACCGAGGATTATCTGCGTGATCTACCCGGCGCTCTTTTGAGTTCCGGATTCGGAATTTCGGATACTGCCGTTATCGCCGATCCGCCAAGGTGCGGTTTTCATCCGAAAGCCCTTTCGGCGCTTTGCGGATTTAAATCCCGGTCCATAATTTATGTTTCATGCAATCCGTCCGCTCTCGTGCGTGATTTGAACGGATTGGCCGAAAATTATAAAATAGACTTAATCGAAGGATTTGATCTCTTTCCGCATACTGAACACATCGAGACGGCGGTTTTTCTTTCTCTAAGATAAAGAAACTACAGAACGCAGATGACAGCGAAGCAGTCCCGTGTAGTTTGCTGGACGCAGATAGATATGATGAGCGCGGATAGCTGTAAACATTCTTAAAAACTCATGGAGATTAAACGTAGGGTTTTTTCAAGCTAAAAAAATCATGTTTAATCATAAGAATCAGCGGTATCAGCGTTCTAAATATTACTGGTAAGTGGTCATGAGGTAAAAATGGAAACATCGGTTTTGGATAATTACGAGTATACCGGCATTGCGCCTTCTTTCGGGGATTTGAATCCCATGCAGAAAGAAGCCGTGGACTATGCCGGAGGCCCGCTTCTCATAGTGGCCGGGGCGGGCACCGGAAAAACCAAGACCCTCACCTCAAGGATAGCCAAGCTCATATCTTCGGGAGTTCCGGCCTCGCGCATCCTCGCGCTTACTTTTACGAACAAGGCCGCGGCTGAAATGCGCCAGAGGATCGAAGCCATTGTGCCGGGGCATGGGCACAGCGTATGGATGCATACCTTTCATGCGTTCGGAGTGAAAATTCTGCGCAGGCACGCGGCGCTCTCCGGTCTTAAGCCCGATTTCCTTATTTATGACGAAGACGACCAGAAAAAAATGGTGCAGATGGCGCTTGCGGAGATGGGAAGGGAGACGGAGAAGAACAAAGCCGGACTTTTTATCAATATAATTTCAAGAGCCAAAGACGATTTGCTGGACGCGCAGTCTTATGCCATACACGCCCAGACCGCGGGGGATGAGCACAGGATTTTCGCTTCGCGTGTGTATCTGCGTTATCAGGCCATGCTTGCGCAGGCCGGGGCCGTGGATTTCGGAGACCTTCTTCTTAAAACCGTGGAGCTTTTGCGCGGGAAGACGGATCTAAAAGAGTATTATCAGGAATATTTCAGGCATGTGCTTGTGGACGAATATCAGGATACGAACCATTCGCAGTATGTTCTTACCAAAACTCTGGCCGCAAAACACAGGAACGTCTGCGTCGTGGGAGATCCCGACCAGTCAATATACGCGTGGCGCGGCGCGGATATAAGGAATATTCTTGAATTTGAGCGCGATTTCGGCGACGCAAAAGTTATAACCCTTGAGCAGAATTACCGCTCCACAGCCAATATATTAAATGCCGCCGACAATGTGATAAAGCGCAACAATAACAGAAAGCCGAAAAATCTTTGGACGGTTAAGCAGAGGGGTGAGCCTGTAAAAGTGCAGGAGATGCCCACCGAGATGGATGAAGCAAGATGGACGGCAAGGGTAATGCAGGAGCTCGTGCGGGAGGAAGGCAGAAGTTTTAAGGATATAGCCGTGTTTTACCGCACTAACGCCCAGAGCCGTCTTTTTGAAGAAATGATGCGCCGTTACCAGATACCGTACAGGCTTATAGGCAACGTGCGGTTTTATGACAGAAAAGAAATAAAGGACGCGCTGGCTTACGCAAGGCTTCTGGTTAATTTTTCCGATACGGTAAGCCTGCACCGGGTGCTGAATGTCCCCGGCCGGGGAATAGGCAAGACAGGGCAGGAAAAAATTATGCAGTATGCCGCTGAAAAGGGCGTCTCGTTTCAGGACGCGCTTTTTCAGGAGCGGGATATTCCGGGGCTTACCCCCGCGTGCAGGAGAGGCATAAAGGAGTTTCTGTCCGTTCTGGATAATCTGAGACAGCAGATCCCTTCAATAACGGCTTCGGAAGCCGTTGAAAGAATGCTCATGCAGACGGGCTACTGGAAAAGCATAGAGCAGGAAACGGAAAAAGATCCCGAAGCGGGCGCAAGGCTGGGCAATCTGCAGGAACTGGTGAATGCCTTAAAGGAATTTGAGGAAAGATGCGCAAGGGACGGTTCCGCGCCGGGCCTTACGGGATATCTTGAAGAGATAGCGCTTGTAAGCGGAGTTGATTCTTATGACTCGGAGCAGTCCGCCGTCACTCTTATGACGGTGCATCTGGCGAAAGGGCTGGAATTTCCCGTGGTGTTTCTTACGGGGCTTGAGGAAGGGCTTTTTCCCATAGGGGCGGGCAACACGGTGGAAGAGGAAATGGAAGAGGAGCGGCGGCTGTGTTATGTGGGGATGACAAGGGCCAAGGAACAGCTTGTCATGACTTACGCCGCGACAAGAAAAATTTTCGGAAAGGTATATTCAAATCTTGCCTCGCGATTCATACTTGAAAGCAAAGTGGTGGCGGAAACCGCTCCAAGGCCGGGAGAGGAAAGTTTTCAGGTCGTGCCTCCCCCTTCATATTCACGTGAAAGGGGAATGTCTAAAGGCCAGAAAGTGCGCCACAGCAGTTACGGCACCGGCAGGATAATAAGCAGGTCGGGCTCGGGCGAGTCCGCCAAAGTCACCATCGTTTTCGACAGAGGCGGAATGCAGACTTTTATGCTCAGATACGCTCCGCTGGAGCCGGTGTAAGCAGGAAGGTCGCCAGTCATCAGCGGCCCAAGTCACCAGACAGAATAAAGAGACCTGTCATTCCCGAAGGCTGTAATCGGGAATCCAGTTTTTTCCGTGTCCTAATCTCATAATCGATTAACCTTGCCCACCCAAGTAGTTAAATATCTGATCTTAAATAGTTCAGCTTCTTGATATTTCCCCCGCATTCTATATACTATATGCTATATACTTCTCTTCGGGAGGTGCTTATATGGCTAATGCTTCTGAAATAAGGACGGGCGCTGTTATAAGGCTGGATAAGGAACTGCACAAAACCGTTGAGGCGAAGGTTCATGCAGGCGGGGGGCGGACAGGCACAATGGTGCATATGAAGCTGAGGAATCTTTCAACCGGGTCGGTGACGGAAAGGAGATTCGGCCCTCTTGAGAAAATAGAGGAATTATCTCCGGATAAAGCAAAGATGCAGTTTCTTTATTCGCAGGGGGATTCCTTCACGTTTATGAATCAGCAGACTTATGACCAGGTTGAAATTCCGCGCAAGACGATAGGTCCTGCGGCGAGTTTTCTCAAGGAAAACGATGAGCTTGATGTTGAATTTTACGAAGGCAAACCGCTGTCGGTTCAATATCATGATATAGTGGAGCTTAAGGTTAAAACCACGGGAGCCGGAATAAGAGGGCAGAGCGATTCCACTTTCAAGGAAGCGGAACTGGAAAACGGCTTTAAACTGCTTATCCCGCAGTTTATAAATGAAGGCGACGTTATAAGGGTTGAAGTAGAAACCGGCAAATACTTCGCAAGAGTGACGGAGAAAGTAAGTAAATAGAAGAAAGTAGATAGTATATAGCAGATAGTAGACAGCGAAGAGCAAAAAAATTAGCAAAAAGCGCAGAATCACCCCTATTTACAAATTAGTAGATTGTTCTACTAATTTGTTGACTTAATTGATTTCTCTTGTTAAAATCATTGTATGGAACTTTTTCTCAGGCATCAGACAAAGGAACTCATTGAGCGTCTTAAAAAGCAGGGAACTCTTTTGCAAATTATTACCGGTCCCAGACAGGTAGGAAAGACAACTGCTATCAGGCAGATTCTGGAATCTTTGGAAAAGGAAAGTTTTTCTACTGTTTCTGCCAGCGCCGATGCATTAGCTTCTCCGCCTTCAGTGTGGATTTCCGAATACTGGGATAAGGCAGATGCTATTGCAGGGACAGGTAAGCCTGTTGTTCTGGCATTTGACGAACTGCAAAAAATACCGGGTTGGAGTGATATTGTAAAAGCCCGTTTTGAACTGAACAATCAAAGGCCGCCAAAAAGCAGGCCGCGCGTCATCCTTTCCGGCTCCTCAGCTTTAATGATAGAACGCGGATTGACCGAGAGCCTTGCCGGACGATTTGAACTTATCCGTTTTCCGCATTGGGATTTTCAGGAAATGAAGGAAGCCTTCGGCACAAACATGCAGAAATATATAGCGATGGGGGGATATCCGCGTCTAAGCGAATTTCAGAGCGAAGCGGAACGTTTTCTGGAATATATCCGCGATTCCGTTATAGAACCTGTATTAAGCAAAGATATTCTTCTGCTTCACCCGGTTAATAAACCTGCTCTTCTCAGACGGCTTTTTGAGTTTTCATGCCACCATTGCGCAGAAATTGTTTCACTTCAGAAAATGCTTGGGCAGCTTACAGATAAAGGCAATGTAACAATCATTGCGGACTACCTGCATCTCATGGAGAAGGCTTTTCTTGTGGTTTCACTTCAGAAATACAGTCCGGAGATACTGCGTATCCGCTCTTCAAGCCCCAAGCTGATAGTTCTTTCACAGGCATTAGTTTCAGCTGTCCGCAATATTACACCCGGTGAAATATCAGACAATCCTGAACTTTTCGGGAGGATAGTGGAAAATGCCGTAGGCGCGGCTCTTTTTCGGCTTACAGCGCGGACCGGCGGCGAATTGTTTTATTGGCGGGACAGAAATGATGAGGTGGATTATATAATTAAATCAGGCAGAAAATTAATAGCCGTAGAAGTTAAATCAGGTTTGAATGCGGATAAAACCAAAGGACTTTCAATGTTTTTGAAACGCAATAAGACTGCCTCTGGAGTTGTTATCGGCGCCCAATCGGAGAATGATGTATTTCACATAGTGAAGCTTGAAGAGTTTTTTAAAAATCCGGCTCAAATTCTGGAAATTTAACCCTAAAAATATTTATTGACGCCGTTTTTGTGTTGTTATTTCGGGTATCATATTAATGAAATACCCATAGAGAAGTTTATTGGAAAGTAGAGTTAAGAATGAGGAGCAATGTGGGATGATAAAACAAAGATTTAAGCAGTCAGCTATTGATGGAACCAGCGGCTTAAAAAAGAAACGCTCCCTTGCGGGAGCGTCGGCTCGGAGATGCTATCTTCGAGGTGGTTATATGTATCATACAATTTTTTGCAGCGTAGGATTGGTCACAAAAGGCATATGGGGCACAAAATAAGCGACAAGCGGTGAAGGAGCAGTGATATGTTTTACGAAAACGTATTCAAAGAACTTAATGAAAAAAAAATCCGATATCTGATAATCGGAGGAATTGCGGTAAATCTTTATGGGTTTTCGCGGGTTACCGGTGATTTGGATATAATGCTCGATTTGGATGATAATAACAGCGTTCTTGGCTTTATTAGGGCTGTTAAAGCGCTTGGGTTTAAACCGAACATACCGGTGCGCATTGATGATTTCGCCGATTCATCAAAGAGAAGAGAATGGATCGAACAAAAAAATATGAAAGTGCTTCCCGTCTATAATCCCGCCAACGAAATTGAGCATTTGGATGTTATGGTGGAAAATTTGATTGAGTTTAAGAGCGCTTATCAGACAAAGGAGATTATTCGGGCCGGAGGTCTAGAACTTCCGGTTATATCAATTGATGCTTTGATAAAACTCAAAGAAATCGCAGGCAGGAAGCGGGATGAAATAGATATCGCGGCGCTAAAAGAAATAAAGGCGATTAAAAATGAAAAAGACAAAAAATAAAAAAGATGAAATGTTCAATTTGGCGGATATAAAGGCGTATATGGCAATGCCCGCGGAAGACAAACTCAATTGGCTGGAGGAGACAGCCGGTTTTCTGCGAAAAATAACGCCGGCCGCCAGCAAAAAAATCTGGGAAAAATTAAAAACCAAAGGTTTCTAAAGGTAATAAGTCTGCCTGTAGGTAGTTAAATTATGTCTGTAACTGAAAAAGATGTTGAGAATATAGGGAAACTGGCGCGGCTGGAATTGTCCGGGCAGGAGCGGGAGATGTATGCCGGTCAGCTGGGCAGGATATTTCATTAAATTGAAAAGCTTAATGAGCTAGATTCAAAGATAAGGAGATTGTGAAAAATGATTAAGTCTTGTAAAAAATCTATAAACACAAATATACGCAGAATGGCGGATATGATTGTAAAAAAATGCAGTCCTGAAAAGATTATTTTGTTCGGGTCGCGGGCGTACGGGAAAGGCGGAAAGGACAGTGATGTGGATTTGCTTGTTATAATGCCTCTTAACGGCACAAAGCATAGTGCGGCGGTTGATATCCGCGTTGCGCTGCATAATATTTCTATCTCAAAAGATATTATTGTGACTACTCCGGAAGATTTTAAATGGAGGAAAGAAATTGTCG
>CAZFMJ010000077.1:0-13329 GCA_964520045.1 uncultured Elusimicrobiales bacterium
ATTAGTGTTGCTTAATATTTAGATTTAGCCTATTATGTGACACAGTTGCTTCCCCAATTAATGCCACAACTGCCCTTCATGGCAAAGTTTTCTTCCCTCAACGCTCCCCAGACCGAAAAAGGCGGTGCTTTGTTTCGGAGTTACGCTTGTATCTCCCGAACGGTATTTCTTCACATAATACGCCAATATGCTTCCGGGCTCCAAAGTATAAACAAAATATCTGTTATCCGACGGCTTATTTCCCTTTATGATAACCATGTTCAACTCTTCCGTGAATACTTTTTCGGAACAATCCGTGGCATTAAAAAGCCACAGATATTCGGGTTCTGAAATTTCCATATACCCAAGCTTTATCAACTGCTTAGGCGTTTTTCCTTCGGACGTTTTACCGGGTCCGGCATCCGCGGATTGAGGCAAGGGCTCCCCGGCAAGGAACCATTTTTTAACGCCTTTCAGCCCTTCATAATACACGATTTCCCCCTCCAGGGTCAGATGTCCGGAAGGATCAAACAAAGGCCTGCCTTCCCTATCCCTCAGGCCGAAAATATCTTTAACCGCCGTTCCCCTCTCCTCAAACACGCGTATGGCGTCCTGAGCCGAATATTTTATATAGGCCTGCAAACCGGCCGGCGTAAGCCATAATTTCAGGCGTCCGTCGGGAAAATTTCTCTCGACCACATACCCCGAGAGCGATCTCAGCTTGGTTTTAATAAAATCTACCGCCCCGTTCTCTTCCGCGCTTCTCATATGATAAAGCATGGAGATTTCATCCGACGACAATATTGTTCTTTCAGGCTCGACGGCGCGCCTGTGTTTCATTTCGGCGAGCATATCCGCGGGGGCTATGGAAAACAGCCCCTTTGCCTTTTCGGAACTCTGCGGATTTTTTCCGGTGTTTTTAACGCCCGCGTCTTCCGCAGGCTTTCGGATATCAGCCGCCTTTGAAACTGCGGGAACATTTTTTTTGCGCGCAGTTTTTGCTTTCGCGGATATTTGTTTAATCTTATCTTCAGCCTCTTTTACAAAAACACCTCCGGAATCTTCTCGCGCCACCTGGCGGAACATTTCCAAGGCATCCGCGGTATTGCCGCTTTTTAACAGCGAATCCCCCAACGCAAGTTTTATCCGCTGATAGTCCTGCGCGGGCGTAGCCGAAGCGTCCTCTACCGCCAGCGAAAATGCCTGTTTAAGGGATTTAACCGATTCGGCATAATCTCCGGCAAAAAAATACCCCAGCCCGGCGTAGTAATGTGATAAATATTTATCCGGCGCTATTTCAACGCCCGTTTTCCATGAATCAAGAGCTTTCTTAATATTGCCGGTGTCCTTATATAACAGTCCGAATTCCCTATAGACAGGGTCATATGCCGCGTCCAGCTTCACCGCTTTCGCGCAGTATAAAAAAGCTTTGTCAAAATTATTCCTCCCGAGTTTCCTGTGCGCCCTGCATAAGCCCACGAGATATTCCGGCCTGTCGGGTTTCTGCCGCGCCGCCAGATCCAGCCATATTAAAGCTTCGTCCGCCTGCGCGCTCCCCATATGCGAAAGAACTATGCCTAAAAGAGACTGCGCTCCGCTGTTTCCTGCGTCCCCCTTAAGAATATCCCTTAGTTTTTCCACGGCAAGTTCATTGCTGCCGCAATGATGCAGATATCTGGCTTCTCTTATACTATCTCCGGCCGCCGCCGTTTCTCCGCCCTCTCCGCAGACGGCCCCGCCCGGAAACGCGAACAAAAAGAACGAGCAAACAAACAGAATTTTATTCATATGCCTTTATCCTCGGCAAAGTGACTCCTCTCTGAGCCTGGTATTTTCCTTTTCGGTCGGCATAGGATGTCTCACATATCTGGTCGGCCCCGAGAAAAACAAGCTGGGCTATTCCCTCATTGGAATATATTTTTGCCGGCAGGGGAGTCGTATTCGATATTTCAATGGTAAGATGCCCCTCCCATTCGGCTTCCAGAGGCGTAATATTGACCACTATTCCACAGCGGGCATAAGTGCTCTTTCCTATGCATAACCCCAGCACATTTCTGGGTATTTTGAAATATTCCACGGACCGGGCCAGCGCAAAGGAATTAGGCGGCACGATGCAGGACTCTCCCTTGAAATCCACAAAGGATCTGGGATCGAATTTTTTTGGATCGACTACCGCCGTATAAACATTGGTAAAAATTTTATATTCGTCGCAGACCCGTATATCATATCCGTAAGACGATAATCCGTAGGAAACCTTGCCGCCGCAAACCAGCTTTTCCAGAAACGGATCTATCATCCCGCGCTCAAGACTCATTTTTCTTATCCATGTATCAGATTTAAGCATACACTCCCCCATTCACATTATTCCCCTATAAACGCAATTACTTAGCTATTAAATACAGAACGCTGATACCGCTGATTTTTATGATTGAACATGATTTTTTTCGTTTGAAAAAACCTTACGTTCAACCCCCAGCTTTTCTCCGAATGTTTGTAATTATCTGCGTTCATCATATTCATCTGCGTCATCTGCGTTCTACATATTGTTGTTGAGTAATTACCTGCAAGCTTTAATTACGCATATCATTTTTTCAACGGCTCCGAGCGATATTCTTGTCTTATAAACATCAAAGCCCGATTTCTCTATTTTAGAAAGAAGACCTTCATAGATCGCCGACATAATCCCGGCCGGCCTCATTTTATTTTTATATTCAGGAGGCAGGGTCTGCCTTGCTTTTTCATAAAATTGCCTCGCCCTTCCGGCCTCAAAACACATCAGTTCTCTGAAGCATAAAGAACGCATTGAATCTTTAATGTCATATTCCCTGCATTTAAATCTCCGCATGTCCTCAAGGGGTATGTATATTCTGCCCATATCCGCATCGGAGGAGATATCGCGCAGGATATTGGTAAGCTGAACGGCATAACCAAGCTGTTTGGCATATTCCCTCGCGCTTGGATGATCATATCCGAATATTTTTACGCACAGAAAACCTACGGCTGCGGCTACGCGGAGCATATATTCTTCCAGTTCCGCGAATGTTTCATACCTGAATACCGACAAATCTTTTTCCACGCCCTCTAATATTAAAAGAAAAGCCTCCTGCTCCAGCCCGTATTTCGCCACGGCCGGAAGAAGCCTTTTTGAAATATCGCATGTGGGATTTCCCTTATACAGGAGACCCAATTCTTTGCGCCAGAAAGCGATAGAGTCTTCGGTGCTCCTGCGGGAAGGCACGTCTACGATATCATCCACATGCCTGCAGTAAGCATAGACCGCCGACAAAGCTTTTCTTTGACTGCCGGACAAAAAAAAGAAAGCCGGATAAAAATTAGAGCCCGCCTCCGGTTTTTTAGATGTCAAGCCTATCATGGTTGTTATGAAATTGTACTAAATGTTTTTTGCTCTTGTTTTATAAATGCCAAACGGGCGCAAAAAGTATTTCCGTGCCGTTTATTTTGCCACGCCATAAAAAACCTTTTGTAAGAATCACGGCTCTTTCGGGTTTGTATTCATTTACAAAACTGCGGAAACTCCGCGATATCTCCGGCTTTTCAAGACCCGAATATTTAACTTCAAGAGGAACTATTCCTTTTTCAGTCTTAAGTATGAAATCAACTTCCGCCTTTCCTGTTGTCCTCCAGAAAAATACCATGGTTCCTGTCTCTGCGGAAAGCTGGTGAAGGACGCAGTTCTCAACTATAGCTCCCGCATCCGGCTTTTGGCTGAGAGGATTAAAATTATTTAAAAGAGCGTTTCGCAGACCGTTGTCAACAAAATATATTTTCGGGCTTTTTTTAAGTTCTGTGGATTTATTTGAAAAATACGGCCTGAGCAGTCTTATGATATAGGTGTTTTCCAGAATAAACAAATGCCGTTCAGTTTTATGGAAATAGCTTCCTGCATCCTGCGCAAGATTGTGCAGATTAACAACATTGCCCGTTCTGCCCGCAAGCAATTCTGCCGTTACATGCAAACCGGATATTTTACCCATTTTTAAAAGTCCGACAATATCTTTATCAACATAAGTGTCATAAATATTTTTGAGCACCATTTTTTTGGCTTCATGGGTGTCTGCCAATGCCACGCTGGGATAGCCGCCGTATGCCGCATACTCTTCAAAAAATGCCGGCAGTTCGCTGCTATAAATAGGCGGATTAACTGCCGCGGGATACCGTCCTTCTTTGATGAATTCCCAAAGCTCAGAGTTTCTCTCCTTGAAGTATCTGAATATGTTTTCCGATTTTGAAGAAATAAATTCTCCGAAACTAAATTGAAATAAATAAAATGAAAATACCCTCCCCACAAGATATTTTCCCGTCTGGCTTGCCAGTTCCAGAGACGATGAGCCGGTTATTATAAATTTGGCGCAGGCATATAAATCATAAAGGAGCTTAAGGATCTGTCCGCCTTCTTCGGCATATTGGAATTCATCTATCAGAAAATAATATTTTTCTGCCTGCGTTTGACTGAAAAAACTTTTTATGAATTCTTTCGGATTTTTTTGGAAACTGGAAAGGATATTGCGGTCCTCAAATGTCAGCTCAATGATGTTTTTTTGAGGAATATCGCGCAGAATCAACTTTTCTTTCAACATTTTCAGAATTGTTGTCTTGCCGGACTGGCGCGGGCCTTTTATTGCAATTATTTCAGGTCTTTCAAGCCATTTTTCAATTTCAGGCAGTAATTGTCTGTTTATCATAAGTCCCACTTTTTAGGATTAACTGTATTATCAATAAATATATTTTACTAAATATACGGTTAAAATAAAAAGATTCCACCGTTGCACGGCAGAATCTTTTTAGAATATTTCCCCTGAAGTGAGAATGAACAGCCTGTCCCGCAACTCTTACTTTTTATCCGCAGGAGGGGCGACCCAGTTTTTTAATTCAGCTTCCGCCTGCAGCCGAGGGTTCGGCACCTTTTGAATCAAACCATCTACTGTCGCCGTTAAAACACCCTGTATTTCGCCGACGGCCTGGCCTGTCTTATCTATCCTTTCGGCTATTCGCACAATACTGAAATAACCTTTAGGCTCTGTTCCGCTTCCCTTATGAGCATAAGCATCCGAATAATCCGCCTCGGGTTTTCTTTCCTCAGCGTTTCCAAATAAAGTCTTCAAGCCCAAAACAATACCCAGAGACTCATCAATTGCCTGCTGACTTCCGGCTCCGCCGCTTCCACCTGCTGTTCCTGCTCCTTCAAATTCTTTAAGAACTTTTATGAGAATTCCCTTTGCCTGCTCTTTGCCGGCGGGGTCATTTAACAGCGGTTCCGCAGATGTTAATCCGCTTTCCGCCCGCGTTTTTTCACTGTTTATTACGCCTTCGGATTTTTGAACCCCAGCTAATCCCTTTTTGATTTGGCTGGATAAATGGTTGACATTGTTTATGAATCTATTTTGATCAGCGATGTGTTTATCAGCAGCTTTTATAAAACCATCGGCTTCCTTATTTATTTTCCACCATGCAGAAGCCAGTCTTATAGATTCGCCGAATTTTAGATCGCAATTTTTTTTGAATTCCTCATAACTTTTGGATCCGGGGTATATGTATTTTTGATATTCAGCCCAAAAGCTTGAATTTGCCCTTAACTTAGCCCCATACCCATTTATCTTATTTTTAAAAGGGCTTAAGCTGGTATTCGCAGCCTCAACTTTGGATTTTGCATTCTGGACAAGACCCGGGATTTTATTTAATTCCTGTTCAAGAATACCCTGCTTATTTTTGACAATGTTATTGCCGGCATGTTCCTGCTCGGCAACTCCACCTGCGGCAGTAACAGCGCCCTTGAATGATGTATGCGCGCTTTTTAAATTATCAGAACCCAATTCTGATTTTCCCTGCTTAACATTGTTTTCAAGATTTTCTGTCGCCGGTTTTACCTGCGTAAGGAGTCTGTCAACTTCCTTACCGGTAGGTCCGGAAGGTGCTGCTCCGCCTCCGCCTGTTCCTCCGCCTGGAGTTGTCCCGCCTCCGCCACCAGGAGTAGTTCCACCACCTTCGCCTGCACCTCCGCCATGTTCAGCATCCCACTGTTTGGCTGGCATTATACCACAAGGACATCTATTATTTTTATCCGCCTCCTTCATATCCTTCTTACCACCCCGCTCCCGCTCTTTCCTATCTTCTACAATACCACAATCATCTTTTTTGGGTTTTAACCCTACGCACACCCATTCTTCGGGCGCGCCCTGAAACATTTCGGCCATAGCTGTGCCTATGGGGTCGAGAAAGCCTTTTTTTACTATGCTGTCAATTGCCGCGGTTATCAGCATTTTGGGGATTTCCAATTCTTTAAATTCCTTTTTCTTCCACTTGAAATCGATTTCCTTCTGCATTTCCATTTTACGGCGCATCATCTCAAGAGATTCGCCGGCGGATTTTTCATGTTTTACCGAGGAATTAGATGTTTTACCGTCTTTTTCTCCGGAACCCGGCCCGCTGCTTCCGCCATACCCGCTGCCCGCATCTATCGACGAACCAGCGGCTTTGTCAAGAGCGCTCACCGCGCCGGACTCATTCATGCGGTCGGCCGCAGAGCCCGCCCTGCTTTTCATGCTTTCAAAATTGCCCCTGTCTACGCTATTTGGAGTACCCATGCCTTTTATGCCTGTCGGTGCGCGCGGAGACGCATCCGGTTTTTGGGCCGACATTGAAGGCGCGCCTTTGGCGGCGTCAAGAATTTTTCCCCCGCCTATGGTTCCAGCGGAACTTGAGCCTCCGCTTCCAAAAAGCGCAAGACCTCTTAATGTCGCCTGAAGCTGAGGCTTCGGAGTCGGAGCTCCGCCAAAGCGGTTGGCCTCTGAAAATGCGTTACGCGCCGCTCCGCTTACCGCGTCCTTAAGCCCCCCTTCCGAAGAAAGAGACGGAACCGTAAGGGGTTTTTCCTGCATATCGCCGGGAATAATCCACAGAGAGGAGGGATCTCTTGCGCTTAAAGGCGTAATGGTTTCCCCGCCTTCCCCGCCGGGAGCCATGCCACCCGTGCCGGGCTCATAAAGGTCGCCTGACGCGCCATCAGACTGCCGCGAGCCGAACCCCGTAGTAAGCAGGCTTTCGGAGGCAGGCTTGAGCATAAAGTGCTCGGCCAAGGGCGCCAGAATAAGAATTGCCAACCCCGTCGCGATAAAAATCGCGTCGCGCCTTGAGAGATTTCTTAGACGATCCTTCCAGCCTCCGCCTACAATATTTGTATTAGGCCGGATTTTGGTCATCCGCGCCAGTATTGAACTGGTTTTTTTGGCTTTTGCGTCGCCAAGGCTTATCGGCGGAATAGGTTTGGATTTATTCTGATCATTGTCATTTGCCATAAATTGCCTCCAGATAAAAAGAGTCACCAGACACCAGTTGCCAGTCACCAGACATGGCAAAGAAACTATACGGCTTAAGAAACACTGGATTCCCGGCTAAAACCTTCGGGAATGACGTATTCTAAACTTGCGCGTTCCCTTCCTTCCACAGTACAGTTTAGCTGAAATCACGGCATTATCCAAGTGTCCATAGTCCTATTCCAGCATACCCTAAGGGCCTAAGTTTCCCTTCCAAAACAAAATCCTTTTCATCATCTCCTTAGCAAGTATAAAAGCGAAAGATGAAAAGGATCACAGGCAATGGTCTTTATATAACTGCCCGTGTGGATAGACTGCAGGGCAAAGGAAACAGACATGGACTTACTAATAGCCGTCAGCCCACAGGCTAAACAACCTGAGTAGTTACAGTAGAGGGGCATATCTTATCGTTCAAACTGACTCCGCCATGCCTACGGCATGGCGGGATAGATTAAGTCGTCACTGACAGTCAGGGGGTGAATCCCCTTCATTCTGCATCTGCGTCTGCGTATCAGCCAAACCGGACAATGCCGATATCGCTCCGGAAATCATCGAACCCGCTATCAGACTTGAAACAATCAGCGTGCCCGCTCCAAGCGCTATTCCGGCCAGAATAGAAAGTCCAGCCCAAATAGCAATAACTGCGACCAAAACCGCCAGCATAATGAGCAACAGAAGAAATAAAAGAAACATAAAAATCATCATTGCGCCTGAAGGCTTTTTGCATTTCTTAATATTCATTTGCTGCCTGTAAGTACAGTCTCTTTGTGAAGCGGTAACTCCGCATTCAGCGGCGAGAGCCACAGCCAAACGATTATACTCCTCGCAATCAGACTGAAGCTGAGCGGCTTTCCTATTCCACTCATCTCTTGCTCCTCCCGAATCACACTTGGGCTGCATGCCGGGCTGCATCTCGCATGAAAGCCTTTCCATGTCATCTGCCAACCTAGTCATATCCGGATTATATTTTGCCTGCGCGTCCTGGCATTTTTTCCACGCATCGCCTAAATCATCAATGTCGTCTAAGGGATCGTTCAAATCCCCGGGATCCGGAACCTCCACCTCACCGTCGACATCAAGGAGATCAAGGTCAAGCGAAGTTCCGTCATAAGTGGAGCCGACATACGTTTCTCTCGCTTCGAAAGCGCAGCCTGAACAGGATTCTCCGATTTTGGTCGTCGCATAAGTCTCGCCAAGCCTAAAAAACTTTCGGTTGCTGCCCAGTCTTTTGGATCCGACATGCGTCTTCTGCCTATTAAAAATATAATTCCGCCACGTAAAAGCCAAAACTTTGCCTGTTTTTTTCCCGCTGATCCTTGAAGGTGAAGGCTTGCCCGGATTAGGAATGTTTTTAAAACTGGACGCTATCGCAGGCCCCATGAGATGCCCCCCTCCTTCGCCATGGATGCCGGATGAGGGATAGGACATGCCGCCTTTTCCGTCAATCACTCCGGCAAGGTCGCCGTATTTTAAATCGCGCCCGATCATGATATCATCCCCGGCTCCGCTCCATGTTATATTGTCGCCGGGGCTGGCTATGCCTTTTATTGTCCGTTTCTTGCCTGCAAGTCCGATTATTTTTTTATCTCCTACTATCTCTCTACCTCCCACAACAAACGGCAATGAAGACTGCTGTGAAGGAAGAGCCGAGCCCACGCCTCTTACGAACGAACCTAAAAATGAATCCGGACTGCTTGAGGCTTCCGCTTTTGCAAGAGCGGATTGGAACGCCGAATAAGACGACTGCGCGCTCCATTCATAACTGCCGGTCAAGGAATCTATAAACCTTGAAAAACCAGGTATGCGGACCAAATCCGTCTGCGTAAGTATAAAAGAAACGGAAATAAGGCTGAGCAATATAAGCAAAGGAAGCGTGCCTCTTCCTTTTTTAAAAAGCAAATACAGCGTTGCCAAAAAGGTTTTTTTCCTGTTCCGTATTATAAAGTTCCCCATATGGCTAACCCTATCTTGAAAGGTATCCGGTTTCCCAGCCGCCCAGAAACCCAGAAAGAAACCACTAAACAATTAAAGATTTTCGTGAAATCCCCATAATCGGTTCCCAATCTCTTTTCTGTCTGTGTCTGGTGACTTGGGCGTCTGGGTGGCTGGTCCCCCTTCTACTTGCCTCCGGCCATGCTTCCTAAAAGCCCTATTATCCCGGCTATTGCAGCCATCCACATCGCGTATGTAGCGTATGACCCGCCCGCCAGCGCCATACCGGCCGCGGTAGCAGCGACTCCTCCACCTATCACATATATCGTTCCAAGCATGGTCTGGCCGAACGAGGATATTATCATCGTGCCCAACCCCATAGCCATCACTGCAAGCATCAATGCTATTCCGGCCACGATTTGACCTATCGTTTCTAGTATACCTCCCTCGCGGACAAGTTTTGCGGCTATTGCCGAAAGGATCGCAGACACGATTATCAGGATCATAGCTATCATAACCGCGCCTTTCCACGGACTTACATCCTTAGGCTTATCCTCGGTATAATCCGCAGGCTGTTCTTCATTAAAAGCCCCTATGGGTGTGGGGGTATTATCAAGATTAGGAGCGGTCGTCACTCCGGCTCCGCCGGTTCCCGCGCCCACTCCCACACCGCCGGTTCCCTCGCCCGCGCCGGCGGCGCCTTCCCATGCCTTATCCTGCGTGGACTTAATCATGTCGACATCAGTGCCCGTATAAGATTTCTGCGTCGCTTTTATAGCCTTAGACTGCGGATACGCGCCTCTTGCACGGCCTCCCGCCGTCATCCTGCCTTTGGCTGTTATCCCCCTCCTTCCCTTTATTGCAAGAAGCCTATTTCTTCTGGCATCAAACTTGGGGGATGCCGAAATGGAGCTTAAATCCTTGTTGAAAGCGGTCTTTGGCCCGCCTAATTTATTTTGTCCAAATTGGTTGGCGAATCCACCGAAACCGCTGTTTTTATCATTTGCGCCCCCCATGGAACTGGTAAGCTCGCCCATACTGCTTCCTATGAGCTTTTTGAATTGGTCCTGCATGTTGGGAACGGGCGGAGGCGACTCCTTATACTCCTGTTTTTTAACCGGCGGAGTCTGCTGAATTTCTTCCTGCTCATCGGCCAAAAACATATCATGGTTGGCATTTTTAAACATTTCAAGAGAGGACGCGTCTTTGCTGCCTCTCAACATTGCCGGCACATAAGGCGACTCGGCGGATGATTTTATTGTGCTTGCATCAAATGCCTTATTTAACGAGCCATCGCCGAAAACATTATATTTTACGGCCAGAAAACCTCCGCCTAAGGCCAATGCCGTAATACCCGCGGTAAAAAGTAGCGCGCTTTTTCCGGCCAAAAGTCCGCCGAGAAACCCTGCGCCTTCCGGCGCCGTCGCCATTCCGCCCGCGCCGCCCAAACCTATCATGTTTCTAAACCATGGGATAACGCCTTTTTTCTCTTTATCCCTTTTCTTTTGGCCGGAAACATTTATTTCAGGCAAATCGTCCATAAAAATCACCTCCGAAACCAAAACCCGAAACTCTAAATCCAAAACTCAAAACTCAAAACATTTTATTTTTTACAGTTGCAAAGCTTGATCTCTCGTAAAAAGTCTAAATTCGTCCCCCTGCTTTATTTTTCCTGATCTCGTAATATCCCGATTTCCCAATCTCGTCCTCTTTAGACGGCCATTTTTTTTACCAAATAGTAAATAAAAACCGAAAACACAGCTATTCCGAAAAATACAGCAAACATAAGTTTTGCGGCATTTTTCTTTGCCTGAGCTTTTGCCGCCGCTTCAAGATAAGACACTTCCGGATCAGCCTTCGCATTTCTCACGGTAATATCCGGCCGACCCTTTACAAAACCCGAATCACCGTCAAAAACCGTGTCCTCTTCATCCTTAACAAAACCGCTCGCGCCTTTTATCGCAAGGAGCCGCTCGCGGTTAAAAACAGGCCTTTGAAAAGTGCCCATAACCCCTTTCATATCAAACGCTATTCCGCCGGCCTGAAGAATATTCTGAGCTTCCGCTTCTTTCGGCAGAACGCGGCCGTCAGCAATTACATCCGTTCTTTTGACCCGCTGTCCGCTCATATACTCAAGCGCCTTTATTGAATCATTGCCGCTGTACGCCCCGGCTTTGATTTTATCCAAATAAGCTATCGACTCCTGCATTGAATCCCCCGTATAAAACGCATTTTTGCCGCTTCCCACAACTCCCAAACCTGCGGCAACGGCCGTTAAAATAAGCGCGGTGAAAATGCCTGAATATCTGGCTGAAGCCATTTCAAAAACCGCCTTGCACAGTTTTGTAAGTAAATTAGTCATTTAGTCATCAGCGTCCCATTATCCGTTATCCATTATCCACCATTATCCCCCAATCAGTTTTAGTTAGTTACGAGCCTTCTCTTTAATAACACTTATTTCGGAGGTATAGTAAACTTAACTCCAGTGCTGCTGGTGCCTGTAGTTGAACCAGGCTGTCCTTGTCCCAACCCTAATTCTTTGGCTGTAACATCGCTTCCGGAGACCTGCCCTTGCACTGGATTCTTAATATCCACTTTTTCTTCAATCCCCTGTATGGCCTTGTATGCGGCATATATCAAGGCGGCTCCTATCGCTGCGTACATCATGCCCATCCATTTCTGCTTGTATTTGGTGGCCATAACCATGCCCGCAAAAATCACAACCGAAGCCGCTAGTATCGCCAAATACCCGGTTATTTTTGCATGTGTTGCATAGGCAGGCGTTTTCGCCAGATATTTTGTCAGGGCGATCAAAAGAGCGGATACGACCATCGCAATCAAAGCTATCGTCTGCATCTTTTTCCATGGAGATTCATCTTTAGGTTTTTTTTCAGGCTCCGGCGGTTCGCTCTGATTGTCATTAAGCGATGGATCGCTTACTTTTAAATTTCCGGCGCCAAGACCTGCCCCTCCGGTTACCCCCGCTCCCCCGCCTATGCCGACATCTCCGGCGCCGGCTGTTTCTCCCGAAAAGGCCTCCTCTGCGGTTGATTTTGCCCCCGCCTCAGTGCCCGTATATGCCGCGTTTTTGCTGGTTTTAGAAGCAAACTTAGCCTGTCCAAAAGCTCCTCTTCTATTAAATGCCGGGACAGAGCGTTTACCCGAAACAGACGACTTGCCCTTTTTTGCGGCATTTAAGGCGGAAACCTGTCCGGCAGAAGCCCCTATGGGCGCTTTATAAATATTCTGAAACTGGCTTCCTATGCCCCCGGACATGCCCATGCCTCCGCCTAACTTAACTCCCGAGCCCGCCGCTGAAAAACCGGACGCTTTCACAAGCGACGGCTTCATAAAAGCCTCTTCTCCTCCGGAAGGGGAAGCCGGCATATCCGCGCCGGAAGTATTGTAAGCATCTGCGGAACCGCTGTCTTCCTGTTTGCTTTTTTCATCCGCCGACGCTCCATCTCCTACTCCGGCTATGTTTTCCTTTTTAGCCTGCTCCTTAAAATAATCGAGGGACGAAGCCTTATCGCCTGAATCGCCCGACAGCCCCCGGCGTTCCGCCTGAGCATCCCGGGTAAGGCTCTCGTAATAACTGTTTTGGAACAGGCCGGGCACATATCCGGAATTTGACCCCGGACCTATCATATTGTAAATAACCCCGACCCCTGCGGCTATCGTGGCCCCGCCCAAGACCATGCCCAGTATTCCGGCCTTGCTTGAAAACAATCCGCCCAAACTTCCAAGTCCCGGAATATTGGATCCGCCGGAAGAACCAAAAAGCCGTGATAATGCAATCCATATCCCGGGTTTACTTTTCCTTTCATTTTCCTTATTATTCCCCGAAGTGTTCATAAATTTCCTCCTATTTGACACGGTAGAGGATAGCCAGAAGACGGTGGACGTCCCGAACAATTCCTCAGAGGAAGTTGAGTTCGGGACCGTCCCATTCTCAAAGCTCTTTTAGAAAGAATGGGACGGCAAAACAAAAACATCTTCCGTTTTTTCTCTTCTATCTTTCCTTCTCCATACACCGTTTACCTTGTATATTATGTTTCTTAGTATACTTAGTTTCTGTCAAACATAT
>CAZFMJ010000078.1:0-13201 GCA_964520045.1 uncultured Elusimicrobiales bacterium
AAGCACCTTTGAGACCTCCCCGAAAGGAAGTTACCTTTTCATATTACCACCAGTTGTAAAATCCATGACTGCCCAGCCGCCAATTTCCAATCTGGAAACTGATAGCCTTACCTTTTATGGTCTGGTGACATGGGACGCCGGGGACTGGGCGCCTTCTTATATTATCTTTGGAGGAATCGGCAGGTAAATAGTAAAAGTTGTTCCTTTTCCTTCCGCGCTTTGAAATTCAATAATTCCCTCGTGCCTGCGGATTATCTCATAGGCCAAGGCAAGCCCCATGCCCGCGCCCTTTCCGGTTTCTTTGGTCGTAAAGAAAGGCTCAAAAATCTTGAGCTGAATTCCTGACGGAATGCCGTGTCCCGTATCCTGCACCTGAATTTCCACATAGCCCGGCCGCCTGGCTGAAAGCAATGTGCGGATAAGAAGCGTCCCGCCGTTAGGCATCGCTTCGATGGCATTATTGGCGAGATTGATAAGAATCTGCTGAAGCTGAATTTTGCTGGCCCTGATTTTGGGTATTCCGCGGCTAAGCTCCTGTGCGACTTCCACCTTAAACATCCGGGATTGGGACAACACAAGGGAGATAACCGTTGTCAGCGCATTGTTTAAATCAAGCTCCTCTATCTGCTCGTTTTTCTGCGATCTGGAAAAGGTAAGCAGATTATGCACAAAATCCTTACAGCGCAGGGTTTCTCTTTCAATTGATTTAAGCGGCATAAACACCGTGTCGTCTTCTTTTTTTCCGGCAAGCATGCTTTGGCAAAAACCCAGAATTATAGCAAGAGGATTGTTTATTTCATGCGCGACTCCCGCCGCGAGCTGGCCTACGGCAGAAAGTTTTTCCGATTGCATTAAAAGCGTCTCCAGCTTCTTGCGTTCCGTAATGTCGCGGTCTATTCCCCTATACCCCGCAAACTGCCCGCGGGAATTAAACACCGGCACTCCGCTGGTTTCCATCAGCGCCAGACTGCCGTCCTTGCGCAAATTCCAATTCTCCAGCCTGCTGAACGGTTTTTGGGCTTGGGCAAAAGAATGAAAAAGTTCGGATATCCGCTTTTTGTCATCCTGGGTTATGAAATAAAAGGGAGTCTTGCCTATGACCTCCTCCGGCATATATCCCAACATCTCCTTTACTTTCGGACTGCAATACGTATAAACGCCGTTTGGGTCCACCTCCCATATCCAATCAGTGGTCGTCTCCGTCAAATCCCGGTAGCGCGCGATGCTTTCCTGCAAGACTTCCTCCGTATTTTTCCGCTCCGTGATATCCCTGAAGATCCCCATTATGCATGATTTTCCGGCAAACGGCAAAGGAGCCGAATGCACATCCGCATAAAATACAGACCCGTCTTTTCTCTGCATGGGCAGGTTGTTTGCAAGAGCTATCTCTTTGCTCAATTGCTTTCTGAATTGATCCATAACATGCGGCAGGGAATCTTTTGGATGAATATCCTCCACTCCAAGAGCCAAAATTTCATCATGCCGGTATCCGAGCATTGAACAGACTGCCGCATTGACTTCTATAAATTTTCTGGTCTGCGCGTCCGCTATAATAAATCCGTCTTGCGCATTGTCAAATACAGACCTGAATCTGGCGTCGCTTTCCCGCAAGGCTGTTTCCGTTTCTTTATGTCCGGCCGCCGCTTCCTCAAGCTCGGCGATGCGTTTTAGTAAATCTTTTTCGCTCATTTTTGCATTTTCCGTCGTCATAATCACCCCCGCCTATAAAAGCTAAAAATTATCACAGGAAATTGTGTAAATCCAGTAACCACCCATGTTATTCAAAAAGCAGGTAAATGGCAGATAAAAACCGGTGGCCGGCAAAACAAAACTATCTTTTGTTTTTTCTCTTTCGTCTACCATTTTCCGTCTACCGTTTACCCTCTCTTAAATTCTACACAATTAAAATCAGGCGGGCTAATTTATTCTAAAAACCGGCGGGGGATTTTATCTGGAAACTGCTTCCAGCCGGAGCGAAAGATTTTTTGAGGAGGAAAGAAAAACCTGACGCTTACTGCCGCTGAGCGATACTGCGGAACGAAATTTTAGCTTCAGGAAATTGACATACTTGCCTGATTCTTTTATGCTGAAATCCAAGTGCGGGCCAGTGGCAAGCCCTGTCATGCCTACATAGCCTATTATCTGCCCCTGTTTAACATGCCTGCCGGCGCCGGCTATTTCTGCTATTCTGCTCAGATGCCCATAGCCTGTTACATAATTATTGCCATGCCTGACTTCCACAAATTTTCCGTAGCCCCCCCTCCACCCGGCGAATGTAACCACACCGTCCGCCACGCTTGAAACCGGAGTGCCCGAGGGCGCCGCATAATCTATTCCGTTATGCGCCCGGAAGATTCTAAGTATCGGATGGAACCGCCTTTTTGAAAAAGTTGAAGAAATACGGCGGTATTGCAGAGGCGCCCTGAGAAAAAAGTTTTGGAGAGATTTTCCCTCTTTGCTGTAGTAGTTATTCTCAAATAAAACAGCAGTTTCATGCCCCGTGCCTTTGCCGTCATACTCTGCCGCAAGGATTTTCATGCCGACTAGAGCCCCCAGCGGCGTCCTGTTTTCCTGCCAGATAACGGCGAAGGAGTCCCTCTCTTGCGTTTCAGTGAGAAAATCAATATTCCATGCAAAAATATCGGCAAACGTCATTATAATCTGCGGGGGTATTCCCTTCCGCTCCATGGATTCCCAAAGGGAACCGCTTATTTTTCCGCCGGCGCTTTGTTGCGCCGCGTTGACCGGAATATCTGAAACTTTGGAAATAAAGCGCCGCTTATTGCCGACAACGGCCGCTGAATATTGTTTAAGGCCATGGATTATGGTCAAATGATGGAATACGCCGGAGGTAGATAAACAGAGATCGTAATAATCATTTTCCTGAAGACTTCTCAAGTTAAGATTTTTTTCCATGATGGAAATAATCCTTGCAACTTCAGCATCATTCAAACCGCCGGCTTTGAGCGCATTATAAAGCGGAGTTTGTTTAAAATTTCCCGAAAAAGACACAAGCGTCCTGGCTAAGGGATGTGGAACCGCGGCTTGTTTTTCAAGAAAACGCCAAACAACAAACAGGCCGAGGCAGAAAACAGCCAGCAAGCTGTAAATAAACAGCCGGGACGAAGATTTACTTATGGGCATAGCATCTTTTTTAGAAATATCCTAAAAATCCAGGATGACAGCGTCAGCAATCCAAATACGCATACGATTGCCGCGCCGGTCGGCATGTCAAATTCCGCCGATGCATATACGCCTATCAGGCTTGCGAAAGCTCCGAGAGCCCATCCGATCAACAGCCTTTTGCCGAAATGTTTTGTAAACAGCATCGCGCAGACAGCAGGGACAATAAGAAAAGAAAACACCAGCAGAACGCCCGCCATTTCAACAGAGCTTGTCACCACGAATCCGAAAGTCATGTAGAACAGAAAATCCCACAGCCTTATGTTTATCCCTTGCGCCGCCGCTCTTTCCGGATGGCAGGATATCATAATGAACTTATCTCTGAAAATGAAATGGACTGCTCCTATAGCTCCGTAAAGCGTTAAGGTCTTAAATATTTCCCGCCAATTTACAAAGAGGATATTGCCCACCAGCATCTCCTTGAGATGAGTGGCTTCAGAAGGAAATTTATCCAGAACCAGAACTGACGCGGCGGCGGAAACAACATAAACTATGCCTATAATGGCCTCCTGCGGTACGGCACGCTCTTTTAGCCGGGTGACCGAAAATATTGCGGCCCCGATGAACGTGAACATAAGCGACAGCAGGTAAGCTTGCGTAGTGTGGATGGGATAGCCGGCCAAAACCGCAACAATGGCGCCCAGCGCGGCTATTTGCGCAAGCGACAAATCCACAAATATAACGCCCCGCTCCACCACATGAATGCCCAAATACGCGTGTATGCCGGTCAGGATGAGACAGGCTATAAACGGCGGAATCATTAATTCGAACATGAGTCCTCCCCAGAACATTTCTCCTTTGAAAAAGCGTCCGAAAGCAGTTCCGTCAAACGGTCAAACAAGTCAAAATAAGTTTTAATCCCGGGCAAGCCTCCCACGGAACTGGGAACCAGCACCACCTTCGCGCCGGTCGCTTCGGACACCTTGCGCGGTCCATGTTTTGGAAAATAGTTTTCAGCCATAATAATGCGCGCCCCTGAATTTTTCATGTCTTTGATAAGCTTGTCCAAATGCGCCGGGCTCGGCGGTATGCCGGGTTTTGGTTCTATATTTCCGGCAATTTCCAGACCGAAACGCTTTGCAAAATAAACCCAGGAATTATGGTAAGTTACAATATAACTGCCTTTGAGTTTTTCCATTTTTTCCAGCCATTGGGATAATTTAACGTCCAGTTCAGTTTTAAACTTCGAGCTGTTATCATTAAAGAAAGAGCACTCTTCAGGCCTCAGCCTGCAAAGACCGTCCCTGATATTGTCCGCAATAATTTTTGAATTGGCTGGGTCCAGCCAGTAATGGGGATTGCCGAAGATGTGAATATCTCCCATGCCCGCGTCCACTTTTCCTTTAGGAACCTGCAGGAGAGGGATCCGAACCGACGCATCCACATATCCCGACGCTCCGTAGATGATATTCGGGTTTTTAGCTGCGGCTATCAGACTGTCGGACCACATATCCAGATCCATGCCGACCTTAATTACCATGTCTGCTTTTCTGAGTTTCATCACCATGCTTGGTCTCGGCTCCACCATATGCAGGTCCTGGTCTCCCGAAGACAAGCTTTCGGTCTTGACCGAAGTTCCGCCGATCCGATTTGCAATATATTCCAGATCTTGAGTCGTGGCTATTACGCGCAAGGCCGAAGCCGCCGCGGCGGTTTGGCATAAAATCAGGAAAAACGTAAAAATAAGCAGAATTTTTTTCATAAATACCCCCTTTCAACAGATAACGTAATGTTAAAACCACAGATTGACACGGTTAAACTATGATGTGTACGCCGGCGGTTCTATATCATTATTGACGATACCGGTCACTCCAACTCATGGCTGTGAGGACCTATCCCGAACGCAAACTGGACCCAGCCTTCGTTTATTTTCTTTCCAGCGGCCTTGCGGTTCTTGTATTGAAACCGCGCGCAGGAAGTTTCGGTTAAATGGTAGCTCAAAATTCCGGACAGCGCCCTCTCTATTGAATTTACAGGCAAAGCTCCGTCGGCATAATCAAACCGGCCTCCGATATCCCAATATTTGCTGAAACGGCAGTTCAGCCAGCTGTAGAATCCATGCCTGTAAAGCTTTCCAGCCGGCACTTCCCTAGTAAGATACAGCCATTCATTCTGAAATACCCACCGCCCGTACGCCGACGGCCATGACCTGAAAGTCAAATCCGCCCCGGCGACAACCGCCTTATCCTTGTGATGCGTATAATGCGCGCCCCGCCCTTTGGCAATGCTTGCGCCCAGTTCAAGCTCAGATTTCGCGCTCGGCGCAAATGAGGTCCTAAGCCTTCCGGTGTAAACCTCATCAGCAAGCGAAAAATCTCCGCTCTCTGTTTGAATCACGGCATTAACGGTGTTGTTATTAATATCCGACACCTCCGCTGTTTCATCAGAATGATGGTGATGTCCGGCCATGCGCCATGCCCCGCCTTCAAGCTGGGCAAAAAACGGCAGCGGCAGAAGATATTGCAGAACTCCCCCCTGCCCAACCAGCCCGTGGCCCCCAAAAAAGTTGGTTAAAGCCCGAGGCTGGTCGGCCATGGACCGGTGATGTGTATGGATTTTGTTGAGTTTTCCGAAATTAACGTGTATTTTTCCGGCTTCGGCCGACAATCCGTTCAACAGCCTCAAAAAACTTGCCTTGGCCTCGCAAATCTCGGTTTCATACTCTCCGTCGTGGTTGTGAATAGCCAAAAACACATCGGCCCGCATCTCTGGATAAATGTATCCCTGAAACGCAGTTTCAACCTCGTCAAATTCAAGCCTATTTCTGGCGGGATCGGATTTATCGTCCGTAACATGACCGTTCAACACTCCGATGACGCTGATGTCCGGCAGATTTACAGGCGCGCCCCTCATCCCCTGCGGGGGAGCGGCGGCGGCCATAATCTGCGGCTCTTTCTCCATTTCCTGCGCAAAAGCCCCGCAGGCAAGCGCGCATGTGATAAAACACGGAATTATATATTTCATATCTTTACCTCCCTTTACCTCCGAACAAAAGTTAAAACAGGCAGACAAAACATGTATTTTGTCTGGATATACTATCTATGGAAATTATAAGACGCGGAGTTATACGGCTAACGGTGGAGCGCGGATGGGAACGACTCTGGGAAAAGACGCAGAAATAACATCATCCTGCCGGCTTGAAATAACGCCGGAAATATAAACGGCATCGGGGACCTGCCCAGGGGCTTCATTGGATAAGCTTTGACAGGATAAGACACTGCAAACAAAACAATTTCCGTGATCTTCCAATAAGTCTTTACCGCTTAGATGGCTCTGCCCTGCCAGAACCAGCAGTATGGCTGGAATAAAACAAAAAATCCGCTTCATCTCAAATCCCTATTTTCAATAAACTTAGATTCTGCCGTGGCAACCGTTCTTCCATCCTGCAAGATTTCAGCTTTGAGATTGTGCAGGGGCGCGTATGATTTTTCAATCCATGCCCGCACCAGCGCCTGCCTTCCGCAAATTACAGGCGTCCTGTATTTAACCGAAAGCTCTGCGGTCAAAGCGGCTATTTCCCGGGCAAAAAGACAGTTGGTCATCGCGCTGTCAAGAACAGCGGCTATAATCCCGCCGTGCAGACAGCCTTTGTAGCCCTGAAATGCAGCCGGGCACATAAATTCTGCGCTGACCGAGCCGTCAGCCTCAACCTTAAACTTCAATTTAAGGCCCGCGGAATTTTCGCTTCCGCATAAAACACAGGCGTTGTGAAATCGTTCCTGTGTCCGCAAAAGCGTGGAATTGTCCGCTTTATATTCATCTCCTAATGGCATCCGCTTTCGCCATGATGCGCGCATGCCGACGCGCAATCTGCTTCTTTTAGCTTGCCTGCTTTAACAGCGGAGACAGCCGACTCCACCGTTCCGCCGGCATTTAAATACACCTTTATGCCGGCCGCGTTAAGCCCGCGGATAGCGCCCATGCCTATTCCTCCGGCAACAACCGCATCGGGTTTTGCGCCGCCGACAGCTTTAAGCGGATTACACATCCCATGCTCGTGTCCTCTATCGGAATTATCCACGATCTCGCATTTAAGCGTTTCAGAGTCGCATATTATAAAATATGGCGCGCTTCCAAAATGCCCATAGATTTTTGAATTAAGTCCTTCGTCTTTTTCTATCGGTATTAACAGTTTCATCGCGATTGCCCCCATCCCCAGCATTTTCTCTTGCCCTGTCCGAAACCGGCGCGGGCAAACTTTTTATCCTGCGAAGCTCTATGTAAATTGACACTTCCGCATTTGGAACATTTTAACGGCCTGCCGCTCCCATGCGGCTCGATCCATTCATTTTTGCAATCATAGCAGACGAAATATCTTTCAGCCGTTTGGACCACCCCGCCTTCTATTTTTAATGCCTTCCCATGCACTATGGCATCGGCAATTTTTCTTCGCGCAGAGGCAAGAATATTGCCGAAGGTCTGGCGGGACACGGCCATTTTTTCAGCAGCCGCTTCCTGCTCCAGGCCTTCCACATCGCTAAGGCGCACTGCCTCAAATTCGTCAAGTTTAAGAACCGCTTCTTCCAGCTTGAACATGGGAACACCCCGCGGTTTGAAATAGCATACCCCCGGCTGAGCATTAATCCTTCTACACTTAAATGGTCTCGGCATAAGAATTGTTGGCGTATGCTAATTATACCCTATTGCGCCAGGAATGTCAATTTTTTTGTTTTTTATTCTACAAATTGCCGGAGGAAAAAAAACCAAAACTATAATTTTCGCGGTTTTCTCATTATAACCAGTTTTTTTCCGGGCAGGGACCTAAAATTTGAACCTTCGCTTAAATGCCTGATAAGAACCGGGGCGTCGGTTACCTTTGTTCCCGCTATAATATCAACGCCGTATTCAAAAAGAACGGGACTTAACGGAGCGGATGGACCGAGCAATATTTTAAAAGAGCCTTTCCGGCAACGGAAGACAATGGATTCAAAAGTGTGGTTTATAAGAGTCATGGCGGTAACGGCTATTATATCCGCCCGAGATAAAAGCTCCGGCATTTTTTCCGGGGGCAGATCTTTTTCATCTTTGGGTTCGAGTTCAAAAACCCAAAGCTCTTTTGCCGATTCCCGTATCCGCTGGGTAAACGGGAAATGCCCTATTATTGCGACCCTGTTCCCTCCGGCCTTTTGCGCTATCAGTTCCTCGGCATTTCCCTCTTCGTAACCGCATTCAGGCAGAGCGGAATTAACTGCCGCCAGCCCGATAGAAGCCTCAAGGCTGTTGTTTGATAACGCCAGCCGAGCCAATTCCTTGATCTGCAAACCCCGCATACTGCCTGCGAATTTTACAGGCTCAAGACATTCCGAGGTCCTGATCGTTGACGCCAAGCCGCAGGAAACCCGGCCGCCGGACAGAGAGGATACTACGGCGGTTGTAAAAAAACCGACATGCACGGCTTTGACTTCGCCGTCCGACACGCCGGAAATAAGTCTTTCCATTATCTCCATAACACCCCTTTAAATTTAGCCGCAATAATGCACAAGACGCACACAAAAAAGATATTTCTCACACAAAGACACAGAGACACGAAGAATTACTCAAGACAGGGAAAAGTCACCATGTCACCAGTTTAGCAACACTTCAATACCTAATCTCGCCTCTTTCTTAGCGGCTTCGTGTGAGCATCAATTATTTTTTGCCGTTCATTTTATGCCGTCCTGTGCTTCTTTGCGGCTCATTTATTCCTGCCGTTTACCGTTCTTTATATTATAATCCGCAGAATATTAAGCATTACCCCCGCTATAAAGGCGAAGACAAACCCCAGCAAAACCACCCGCACTGCGTCTCTTACTCCGGCTTCCTTTACCATCACCGTGAAAGAAGCAAGGCACGGCAGGTAAAGCGTCAAAAAAACACACGCCGCTGTTAATTGACCCGGCCCCAGATTAAAAGGAGAAAGCATCATTATTGAGATATCTTTTCTCAGAAACCCAAGAATCATAACCGACGCTGTTTCACCCGGCAGGCCGAGAAACATTTCTATCGCGGGAGCAAACGCCGCAGATACTACGGATATCAGGCCGGCCATATTAAACGCATTTACTGCCAATATACCCAGCATTATTAACGGAACCGCTTCAAAAAGGAAACTGCGCATGCGCATCCATACTTTGCCGATAAGGGCTGATATCTTAGGAGACTGGTAAGGCGGTATCTCCACAAAAAGCTCCGGAGTTTCCCCCTTCATTATACGGTTAAGAACAATCCCCGAAAAAATTCCTACTGAGGCAACTGAAAAAAATACGACTGCCGTATATTTTATGCTGTATTTCCCCAATAGACTGAAAATCATGGCAGTTTGCGGCATACAGGGAACTATTAAAAGCGTTAAAGCTATGGCTATGATACGTTCCCTGCGGCTTTCAAGCACACGCACCGCAAGAATTGCCGGAACCTTACACCCCATTCCAAGCATTAAAGGAATAGCGCCGTAACCATGCAGGCCAAGCCTGTGCATAGAACGGTCAAGGAGCACCGCAAGACGCGGCAGGTATCCCAAATCTTCAAGAAATCCCAGAACCAGATAAAAGGAAAAAATATACGGCACAACCGACACGAACGGCACATATACCCCAGTGGTAAGCGCGCCGAAAGACTGCATAATATCCTGCCCCTGCCCCATAAGCAGTTCCCGGCAAAAACGGCATGGCCAGAGGATGCCGGCAATACTGTTAAGCAGCGGCAGATAAATCCGGCTAAACAAAGGTTCGGCAAAATACCGTATCAGCCCTTCTCCTATTATTCTTATGGCGTAAAACGCGGACGCAAGCACAGCCAAAGCTATCGGTATGCCTGTTAAGGGTACAACTGAAATATCCGCCAGTTTTTCAAGAAAAGTCGGATGCTTGTGGGTTATTTTCTGAACCTCGCGGCTGAGTTCTCCTATGAGCCGCCATTTCCCGTCATCTCCGGGCGGAACGGGTTTCGGCCTGCCGAATTTTCCGCCAAAAAACTCAGCGGTTGTTTTATTTAATTCTTTTAATCCTTCCCCTGTGACGGCCACAAACGGAACAACAGGCGTTCCCAGCCGCCGTGAAAGCATTTCGGCGTCTATCGTTATACCTTTAAGCCGCGCCGCATCCCACTTATTAAGCAAAAGAATTACAGGAAGCCCCTTTTCCAAAAGCTGAAGGGCAAAAAAGAGATTTCTCTCCAGATTAACTGAATCCAAAACATCTATGATTATATCCGCCTGACCTTCCGACAGTATACGGCAGGCCACGTCTTCAGCGACGCATGTTGAAGCAAGGCTGTAGGCGCCGGGCACGTCGGTAACGCAAAATCTTGTTCCACCCAGCCTTGCAGTTCCCTTACAAAATTCAACGGTTGTTCCGGGGTAATTGGAAGAAATGACATTCAATCCGGTAAGACGGGAAAAGACCACGCTTTTGCCGACATTGGGATTGCCTGTAAGAAGAAGTTTTTTCTCCCGCACAACTACTATTATCCGTTCAGCCATTTTCCGGCCTATGGCCACCTTTGAGCCCATAACCTCAATAATGACGGGGTTTCCTCCGCCGGAATCGGAAACTTTGCGCACAAGCCTGCCCTTATTCACTCCCATGGCGGTCAGCCTGGACAAAAAAGAGCTTCCGCCCTCCAGCGAAACAACCTCTGCGATTTCCTCGTTGTCCATCTCAATAATATTCATGGTTTTCCGCAATAGTTTTTCCCCGGCATTTTCTGCAGTATCCGGTTATTTCCAAAACATGGCGCACCGGCATAAAACCCCTGCGCACAGCTTCCGCATTCTGCAGTTTTTCTATTTTATTATTGGAAAATTCAAGAACGGCCCCGCACTTAAGACATATCATGTGATCATGATGCTCTCTGCCGGCTTTAGGCTCAAATCTGCTCCGTTCCGGCATACGCTGGCACAGCCCTACGTTTTCTAAAAGCTTAAGCGTCCTGAAAACAGTGGCCCGCCCTATCATGGGGAATTTGCGCTTTAAACTCCGGTATATGGTTTCAGCAGACTGATGGGTCCCTTCTGAGAGGAGACAATCAAGAATAAGTTTTCTTTGGCTGGTAAACCGCGCCCCTGTTTTAGCAAGCAGCGCGCGGAGATTTAAACAAGAAGCCCCGTCTTTATTGATACTCACGTATCAATAATAGCACTCCGCACCGGTATGCGTCAAGCGTCATCATTGATTCGCAATAGAATTAATAGGTGAAACCGGCTGCAGGGATGCGGCGGCTAATGCGGCGGAGAGCGCCCGAGCATTCACGCGGCCGGCTTCCCATACCGTTGCATGGGTAAAACGCCATTTTTCGCGGACCTTATCCAGCAAATAGTCCCGCACCACCCAAAGCATCGGTTTTTGCCATTCCCGGACCAAAATATCCAGACATGGGCCCCATCCCTTTCCATCCAGCTCCAGAAAACCGACCTCGTCTATGATTATTATGTCCGCGGCCTTAAGCTGCGGCAATGAGAGAGCCTTTAACCCCAGTTCCAAACCTTCTTTAGTGAAATTAAACGGACCGATCGAAATTTCGCTTGAAAAATTATTCGGAACATTCCGTCGGCAAAGTTCGGACCGGGCGGACGATAAAATATCAACGACATCAAACCCCAAACGCCTGCCTGACTGCCGGCGGTCAGGCTCTCCGTCCTTCCAAATACCGGGGGAATATAAGCCTCCGGCGTTCACTCCTCCCGCGCGCAGGAGCGGTATAAGCTCCATAACAACAGCTGTTTTGCCTACGGCGTGTCCGCCGGTTAAAAAATGCATTACAGACCGCCGCTGCGCTCCTTTTTGAAACTCAGACAGCCAGTAGTCCGCCCGTCCGACAGCTTGAGCGATGGATGAAACAGGGCGCTTAAGCAGTTCTTCGCTTTTCGGGAAAGCCGCTATAACGGAAGGCAGGGTTTCAAAAGCGAGTTCGGCGGTCTCTATAAAGTTTCCCCCCCCAAGCCTTTTCGCCGCGGCTTTAATACGCGGATTTTTAAGCTGTTCCCCTATAACGCTGAATCCGACTATAAGAAATAAGGCGCGGAAACACATCCTAATACCCGCGATGGCCCCAGTTGAGCTTATTCCCTTTTCGGCGCCGCCCAAAAATATTCCGGACAGCGCGGCCAGCGCAGTCAATCCAAGCCAGAATCCCGGTTTTCTCAGCTGAGAAACAACACTGCCATAGGCCATTACACAGACGATTGTATATCCAGCGGTTAAACCGCATGCATACCAAAAAGGAAGCTTGTCCATCCAGAACAATCCCGCCGATATGAAAACAAGATGAAAAAAAAGAACTTTTAGCGAATATCCGCTATTAGCCTGAATTTTGTAGTTACCCCCCGCCCCACCCTCCCCCGCAGGGGGGGAGGAAAAAGAAGTGGATGAATTATTCTGGTTAGATAAATTTTTTTGAGGAACACCGCTGTCTGCCCTACCGGCAAGATATATGCCCGCGGCGGAAGCCAGCGCGCCTAAAATAAAGTGAACGGCGAGCAAAACCGCTATGGCCAAACCGCCGCCAGCATGAACACCCAGCCGTATCTGAAAATAAGAAATCACCCCGAAACAAAGCTCCGCTATAGCGGGGCCATAAAAAATCAATGCATTGGCGATTTGCTGGATCAAGATCCACGACATCACCAGACCGCCGCCCAGCAGACAGCCCGCCCAGCCTGAACCCAGGAGAAAAATTCCAGTTTCAAGACAAACGGCCTCCATGAAAATGGCTATCATGGGACCCATGATAACCGCGCTCGGAGAGATGGTTTTCATCAATGCGCAGATTATTCCGGCGCGCAGGAACAATCCCCTGACAGGCCAGCGCCTGTATCCGGCGGTGAGAATGATAATTCCCATGATAGTAAGCAGATATCCGCGGAACGGCAGCCGCAGGTTATGCAGAAAACTGCCGATTATAATTTCGGATGACGCCCAAAGACTGCCCAATACCGCCGCCCGAAGCCAAAGAGAGTTATGTTTATTCATTTTAAAAATAAAACTAGCTCTTCCGGTTTTGTTGTACATAAATTAAGGCTCTTTTATGAAAGATGTTATGA
>CAZFMJ010000079.1:0-13106 GCA_964520045.1 uncultured Elusimicrobiales bacterium
CTCCTGCAGGGGTGCGGGCGCGCAAACATAGTATAGATCGTTTAACTGTCCGATACGCTCAGCCCAGTCAGGCCGACAGGCAGCATAACCTATGCGCCAGCCTGTGACGGAATAAGTTTTTGAATAACCGCCTATGGTAACCGTCCTATCGGCAAGCCCCGGTATTGTTGCCGGGCTTATATGTTTATATCCGTCATAAACAATGTATTCGTAAATCTCGTCTGTAAATACCACTAAATCATGTTTTTTTGCAAAGTCGGAAAGCCATTCAAGCTCAGCCAGCGTCCATACCTTGCCGCATGGGTTGGACGGCGTGCATACCATAATGGCGCGCGTTTTTGACGTAACAAGCCGTTCAAGTTCAGCCGGGTCAAATGTCCAGGCAGGGGGCATAAGCGCTGCGTAAACCGCTTTGGCTTCCACCGCTTGTAGTGTGGACAAATGATAGCCGTAATACGGCTCAAACAGTATCACTTCGTCGCCCGGTGAAAGTAAAGCCATTGCCGCGCAGTAAAAAGCTCCGGTTGAGCCTGCGGAAACAACAATCTCATTTTTAGGGTTAAACTTAAGGCCGTTATCGCGTTCCAGTTTCGCGGCAAGCGCATTTCGCAGGCGGGCGGTTCCATCGTGTCGTGTATATGAGTTTGCCCCCGCGCGTACCGCTTTGTCCACTGCGGCGGCCACGATTTCGGGAACATCAGTGTCGCAGACTCCCTGCGCCAGATTAATGCCGCCGGCTTTTTCGCATTCAACCGACATATTGCGTATTTCAGCCCTCTCAATAAAAGCCGACCGCGCGCTCAATTTAGCCATAGATTATTTATCGTAAAAAGACCGAACGACTTTTATCACATAATCAATTTCTTCGTCTGATATTTCAACATTCATAGGCAAAGAACAGACTTCCCGGCTTAAAGCTTCGGTCTCAGGAAAACCGGTGTCTTTAAGCTTAAGTCCGGAGTGTTTGTAGTATGGCTTGCGGAACTGGGTAAGAACTTCAATGCCGTTGGCTTTTAGATAATCAGAGAATTCATTCCCCTGCTTTGACCGGAGCGTATAATTCTGGTAAGCATGGTCAAACCCTGGTTTATCATAATGTGGCAGGAGCAAATAAGGAATATCCGACAATGCTTTGCGGTATCGCTCCGCTATGGCCTTTCTGCGGACAATCCATTTCGGCAAATGCCTGAGTTTAACATCCAGAAACGCCGCCTGTAGATTGTCAAGCAAACAGGTCATGCCGTGTCCGTGGTATTCGCCAGTGGAGCGCTCCTCGCCGTTATAGCGCATGCGCCGGCACCAGACGGCAAATTCTTCATCATTTGTGGTTATGCCGCCCCCATCTCCGTAACCGCCCAGCATCTTAAATGGGTAAAAACTCCAGCATCCCGCTTCGCTCCAGCTTCCTGCTCCCTTGCCGTTTATTGAGGAGCCAAGGCTCTGGCAGGCGTCTTCTATAATCCACAGGTTATGCCTTTTCGCTATTTCAAGTATCCTTGGCATATCCGCCATCCAGCCGCTCAGATGCACAGCCATAATGCCGCGTGTTTTAGAAGTAATAGCGGCTTCAATTTTGGAGCAGTCAATATTAAAATCTTTTTCCACATCTACTAAAACCGGTTTAGCGCCGGCATTGACAATTGCCGAACAACTAGCCACAAAGGTGTGCGCCGGCACTATTACCTCGTCGTCGGGGTTTTTGACGCGGTATTTTACTGAAAGCATAAGCGCGTCATACCCGCTGTTGACGCCTACGGCATATTTGGTTCCCACAAACTTTGCCAGATTGGATTCAAAATCCTTCAGGTGCTGCTGATCAATAAGCGCGCCTTTGTTCATAACGTCAAAATAGGCCGTGTCAATTTCATCTTTTATGGTTTTATATAACCGCGCGGGAGAAACAAATTTAACCTTTTTTGTCATGGTTTTTTCAGTCATAACACCTCGTGTCTGTTCTTACAGTTCTGCCCGTCGTCTTCTCCGTTGGCCCGTCTACCGTTCTCCCGGCTTGGAGGCTTTTTCACTCTTTCTGGTGGTGACATGGTCCGCTGGTGATGGTGACCTCTTTATAGCCGCCTAGTTGTCCCGCGGACAAGCCGTTTTGCGGCGCGGATTATATCCGCGCTATGCAGATAATAAGCTTTTTCAAGAGAAACGCTTGCGGGAGCCGGGCAGTCAGGGAGGGTAAGACGCATAGGCGGAACTTTAAGGGGAATGCCGGCCTCTGCAGTTATAGCGGAGATTTCGGCTGAAATGCCGAAAGAACGCCATCCGCCGTCGGTTATCAGCAGACGGCGCGTGCGCCGTACTGATTGCAGTATTGTGGCGGTATCCAGCGGTTTTATGGTGCGCAAATCAATAACTTCCGCGGAGACACCGTCTTTCTTCAACTCATCCGCTGCTTTTACCGCTTCGCGCGCCAGATAAGAACAGGCAGTGATAGTAATGTCCTTTCCCTTGCGCCTAATCGCGGCTTTGCCTATCGGTACCTCGTAAATTTTTTCAGGCACAATGTCTTCATCGCGGTAGAGCCATCTATCGTCAATAAAAACAACCGGATTGGGGTCTCGTATGGCGGCGACCATTAATCCTTTGGCATCATACGGCGCAGTAGGCATTACCACTTTAAGCCCTGGTATATGCGCGAAGGTAGCGTGAAAAGACTGGGAATGCTGGGCCGCCTGTTCTCCCCCCCGGTTTATTATGCCCCAAACGACCATGGGGACATTGCCTCGTCCTCCGCTCATATAATGCCAGTTGGCGGCTTCGTTAATAATGGGGTCTATCGCATAAAGCATAAAATCCATGCGCGGATGAACAACCACCGGCCTCATGCCCGCAATCGCGGCGCCCGCTCCTGCGCCGGTCGTGGCATTTTCTGAAACCGGCGTATCTATAACCCGTTTTGGGCCGAACCGCTTAAGCAAGCCTTGCGCCGTGTTCCCAACATACCACGGGCTGTTTACTCCTTGCCCGATAAGGAATACCGAACGGTCTTGCGCCATTGTTTGATGGAGAGCTTCATTTATGGCAAGGCTGTATTGCAGTTTCCTATCTGTTGACATATTTCTCCAAATCCCGCGCCTGAGGCATTGGGCTTTTGCGAGCGAAATCCAGTGCGTCTTTAATCTCAGCTTTGGCCTTTTGCCCGATACGTAGGATGTCTTTGCCGGACAGTATTTTTTTTGCCGAGAGCCGGCGTTCAAAAAGCTTTATGGGGTCTTTTTTTAGCCAGCGTTTAAGTTCGCCCGGCGGACGAATATCGGTATGCTCGCCCTGAATAGTGTCGTCGGGGCCTACATGCCCCCTGAATCTGTAGGTCAGGCATTCAATAAAAGCCGGTCCCTTGCCTGCCCTGCAAAGCGCAACGGCTGTCCGCGCTGTTTCATATATCTTCAACACGTTATTGCCGTCTATGCGCCATGATTTAATATTAAAAGGTTTGGCTATCCGGTTTATGTGCTCGCTGTTTCTGCATGCGCGGATGGGCATATGCGTGGCATAAAGATTGTTTTCGCATACAAAAATCAGCGGGAGTTTCAGCAGAGAAGCAAAATTCAGGCTTTCATATATTCCGCCTTCTCCTGTAGCTCCATCTCCGAAAAATGCCGCAGTAATCCGCTTGTCGCCTCTTATATGCGCGGCAAGTGCTCCGCCAAGCGCCAACGGGATAGTCCCCCCCACAATAGGAGCCGCGCCTAGCATGCCCTTTTCTGGATAAACCAAATGCATAGAGCCGCCGCGCCCTTTTGAACAGCCGGTCTCCCTGCAGAATATCTCGGCCATCATCTGGCGCATATCTCCGCCCTTGGCAATATAGTGTCCGTGAGAGCGGTGAGTGCCGAATACATAATCTTTATCATTAAGACAGGCTATAACGCCTGTTGCAACAGCTTCCTGTCCTGTGTAGAGGTGGCAGGGGGTGCGCACCTCTCCTTTGATTATCGGCTCAATAAGGCTTTCTTCGCACTCCCGTATACGATGCATGGTAAGAAGAAGTCCTGAAAGCATTTTTTTGCTGTATGACGATATATCGTTCATAGTTCAATTGTAAATTATACTAAATTACACTTCTGTCCTTCGAAAACCAGCTCTCCCCTTTCCCTCTCCCCCTCGCAGGAGGGAGAGGATTAAGGTGAGGGGGAATCTGTAATTCTGGTGCGGATTACGGTAAGCAGGGTCTCAAATATAATCTTAATATCGATCCAAAAAGTGCGCTCGAGCACATATTTCATCTGGAGCCGTAGTTTCTCGGGCCGGATAAGTTTCGCATAAGCTTCGTCGGCATCCGTTATGTCGGACGCAGCAATTATTTCACCTTCATTATGAAATTTAATTGACGACCAGTCGGTAATGCCCGGCCGCACGGTGAGTATGATGCGCTCTTCTTGGGTGTACATATCCACAAATTTCTGAACTTCCGGACGGGGCCCCACAAAACTCATATCGCCGATAAGCACATTTATGAGCTGGGGTAATTCGTCCAGTTTAAACTTGCGCAGGAACGCACCAATGCCGGTAATGCGCGCGTCAGTCTCGTGCGTGGAGGATGCCCCCTGCTTCTCGGCATCCGCTGTCATGGTGCGAAACTTGAAGGTGCGGAAAGGTTTACCCATTAATCCCACGCGCACTCCGCGATAAAATACTAGCCCCTTCGACGTGAGTTTTATAAGCGCCGCGCATGCCAATAATACAGGGGCAAGCATTATTAGCCCGATAAGAGCCAGGAGAAAATCGAATACCTGTTTGGTCATATTGCGCCGCTATCAAACTATATCTTTTTACGCAGAAGATATGCCACCTGGCCTACCAGAAATGGGAAAATGCCGGCAACAAGGAAGTATAGCGCCGGCAAATGCGCAGAAAGGAATCTCCCCGCCGGCGGAATAAGTGCGCCATGATGAATACCAATAACTTCAGCTTCATGTCCAAGTTTAAATAGAGCCGCTAATCTCTTTTTTGTAAGAGCTTTATAATTAGGGTTATATGGTTTCGGGATACGCCAATCCGCAAGAAGCAAATAACCTCCTGGCCGGCATACACGCAGCATTTCCGTAGCTATTTTACCGCTAATCTCATCATCAGGAAGGGTGGCGAACATCGTAGATTCAAAAAGCAAATCAAATGAAGAATCCGGGAAATTTATTTTAGATGCATCCCCGTAGATAAACTGTATGGTTGGATAAAGGCGTTTTGCGTCAGAAAGCCGGTCCTGCTGTATATCAATTCCTGAAATATTCTCAGGCAGATATCCCGCCCGCAATAACTGATATACATCCCCCCCGCTTCCGCATCCGACATCAAGGACTTTTGCCTCAGTGGGATTATGCGCAATCCGGCGCATAGCAAGAACAAATGCCTTCTCCGCTGCCAGAACCTGAAATAACACTTCCGGATTTAGGCGCAGATTGTTCCGATTTTTCCCCAATTTATCGTAGTAATTGGTATACCATTCCTTCTGGCATTGTTCACTTTTAAGATTTTGTTCCATAAATCACCCAACTTTTCTTTTGGTTTTAACTTTGTCGTGTTTTCATACTCGTTGCCCAAGATGTCCATTAGACTGCGGCCATATCCGGAATTTTAGCCAGAATCCATGCGCTTGCGGTTGCATTTACCGACATGGGCTTGTTGCGGAAGCGTTTATCCAGCCTAAATCCTTCCTTCAGACTTCTTAATGCTTTTTCATCAATTTCAACTTCCTGTTCGACTATCCTCAGTCCGGCATCAGAAAACATCATTAAGAAGTCATCAATTCGCAATCGATTATGATACATAAACCTGTTGCCAGCGAGTAAACTCCAAACACATTCACTGTATTGCAGGAAATTCACTGATGAAATGGACTTATCGGAGTGTGAGAAGTGGTCCGAAAAATCCACCAGATGAAGCAGTAATCCGTCTATCCGTAACAGTTTTTTGCTCTCATGAACCATCCTCTCCAGCACTTTAGGCGGAATATGCTCGAAGACACAGCGTGAGATATGATAGTCAATACTATGCGGCGGCAGGATTAAGCGAGAGGAATCCCGCTGAATTATATAGGTAGTGTTTATAGCGGTCAGAAAGCTATAAATATCTTTACCTCTCCATGACAATAGCTTCTTGAACCGTTCCATAAACAGCGGTTGACGTGCGTGAACTCCGAATAACTCAATAATCTTGTCATTGTTGTGTCGGATATACTCAATATCTTCAATGACAAGCTCAGTGGTGAGATATGGATTCACGTCAACAGTAAAAATTCTCTCCGCCCCGCAGAGCCAGATAGAAATCGGGAGATTAAGCCGGCGCCCCGTCCCAATTTCCAAAAATGACTTAGATTGAGCTGTTCGGCCTTGTGCTTGAATCCGTTCTATGAATTTAATCCCTGTTTTTAATTCTTCGACCGGGTTTGTAACGGTCAAGCCGCCTAATCGTCTTTGTATTAGATAATATGCCCGATAGCTTAACCCTGACGGGAGCCATGCCACACTATTTTGAATAAATGCCTTTAGTTTCCAGTTCATTGGATTTTCTAAATGCCGCTTGCCTAGGGAATATGTGTATTCGTTTTAATAGCCGTATTCCAAGAAACGCCGTCCGGAGGCGGCCATGCGCGGAATTGACCGGCCATTTGCCACGGTTCTTTGATTTTCTGCACAGAAGCCGTCAGAGTCAATAGCTTTAATAATCCAACAAGAAGGCCGATACCATGTGTAAAATGATAGGAAAAAAAACACAAAGGTAAGACAAAAACATGCCGCCATTGCCGGTACTTAATGCCTTGCTGAAATGAAGAAACTGTTGCCAATACCGCATATAGGCCTAGAACAAAAACATATATCAAGCGTATCAAAGACCAATGCCATAAAAGCAAACCGGAAATAATCCCAAGCGCAAAAAAACCCGTAATGGCGTGGCGTAATGCAAAGGCATGAGGGGCAAGATACCACATATAAGCGTTGTAAGGAGCTTCACGGATTACCTGTTTTTTAAGGAATGCCCATAACGAGGGCTGATTATGGTAGAAAATTCTAATCTCCGGATTGCGCCAGATAATACCGCCGGCAGACGCAATCCTTCGGTTTAACTCATAATCCTGTCCCCTGACAAGGCGCTCATCAAAGAATCCCATCTTAGAGAATAGCTCCCGGCGAAAGAACCCGTAAGGAACGGTATCCGCTTTACCAGGTCCTTGGCCCAGCCTGAATCCTGAGTCGCCAACTCCGAATTTATGGGTGGTCAATGCCTGCACAATTGCGGCGCTATATTTTTCGTTGCCTGGCATTGTAATAAAAACCCCGCCGACATTATCCGCATTCACGTTTCTGACTGTTTCAGCGCACAAAAACAAATAATTCTGAGGATAGATTGAATGCGCATCCATTCGCATTATCCAGTCTCCTGAAGCTTGGCGTATTCCGATATTCATGGCGCAGGATTGAATTACGCCGGGATTATCGCAAAGGCGTATTCTAGGGTCAGTGCGCATCATGTCAAGAATGATGGCCTTCGTATTGTCTGAAGATCCGCCGTCAAGAATCAATATCTCTGTAATTTTCCATACCTGCGGCACAATAAAGGAGCGTATAGACTCAAGACATCGGCGCAGGAATTTTTCCTCGTTTAAAACCGGAATTAATATGGATATGGTCATTTGTATTTTATTATTTTTTTTTTAAATTTATAGACGCTGAAACCGGTATTGTGTTGCCGCGATTGATTCTATCCATTGGTAGTAAAATTTAAATTTATTTAAACGCAAAAATATTTAACTGCAAATCCATTCCACACATCTCTGTGACGTTAACAAAAGGCGAACTGGAGGTAAACGCCTCTTTTATATGATAGCGGAACCCCTCTTTTTTAAGCAGATTCAGAATTTCGCCAAGCATTTGCGGATCCGAAGATATTGAGTGCCACTCAATAAAAATATAATCAATGATGTCTAATACGTCGGCACAATCAAGAATTACTTGGTTTTCTGCCCCCTCAATATCAATTTTCAAAAAATCCACATGACTAAAATTGGATATTGTTTCCCGAAGAGAAACAGACGGCACTCTAGTGGAACATTTTACTAAATCATGTCCATGCCGGTGTATTTGCCCGGAATGTCCTCCCTCGATATCGAAATCAATGCCATTATCATTTGTCCAGATAGCCTTGTTAATAGGGTTAATCTTCCCGAGCGGCGCGCAAAGATTTTTAACATTTTTTTTTAAACATTCACAAATTGAAGGATCGGCTTCAAATGCATATACCTCCGCGTTATATGTCTGTGAAAAATATATCGCAGATAAACCGATATTTGCGCCGCAGTCGATAACAACGGGGTTTTTATTCGGAAATCCCTTCACCTTATAAATCTCGTCGATAAATATTTCATATAGGCTTGTGATGAAGGTGGAAGCATCCGGATAGTTGATTAGCCCCAATTTTGTTTTTATTTGGCCGGGTTCATATTTTTTTCTTCGTTTCAACTGCCGGAGGTCTTTGAGGGAAATAAACCCAGTTAATTCTGCTAATTGTAAAAATGCGCGGAGTTTATTTAAAATTTTAATCATATTTACCCTAACGGTAGCATAATGATTTCTAATCGCGTCCATTGCCCAGCATACTTATTGATAATCTATGTGCCTTATAAAGCAAAACCTGATATGACATCCTTATTAATATCCCAATTCCCATGAAGTTAAATAGTTTAATGAAAACCAAAAACTGCTTGAGACGCATAATTTTTTGGTTAAATTTGTTAAACAAAAAAAATATCGTAATGCCATCTGAAAGTTTTCCCCAGCGCAACGGGTCCAAATAAAAGTTTTTTTCAAACCTTTTGCCCCCTATGATGTTTTTTATCGCTGGATTTAATTCTTCTTTTTTGTTGCGCAAAATATTCAGTATGTTTTTCCTTGCCAATATACTGTTGTCGCCCGAAGACGAAAGGTTTTGATATGAAACGGCATTCCCCTGAACTTTCCGCCAGCGGAACAGGCTCTCTGGAATTACCCCGATCTTTTTGGAGTGATTTAGACAATCAAACAAAAACAGCAAATCTGCCCCTATCAGAGCGTCTCTATTGTACGAAATTTGTTCGGCGATTTCCCGCTTATAACATAAAGAAAAGGGGTGAAACACCCAAAACGGTATGATTCCCGCAATAAGAAACTCATACAACAACAAAGCAGGACTATTTAAAGTTATTTCAAAAAAAAATGGCGCAACTTTGGTAACACGCAGTTTGTCCTGCTCATCGATGATATCATAACCAATTCCATATATATCGTAACCATTATGCGTAAAAATATTTTTTTCAATATTAAACAACGAATCCGGTTTCAACTTATCATCATCGCCGATATACAGGAGATATTCTCCTTTCGCCTGTCTGGCCAGAAAATTCCAGGTATCAACCATCCCCATATTGCTTTTATGCTCGTAAAAACTAAAATTGGGATAGCTGATATATCGCGCTGTTAGTTTCTTTATTTTATCTATTTCAGGAGAACAGTCATCAGCCACCACAACCTCAAATTTTTCATAATTCCCGATAAAAATAGACTGCAGGCAGGTAGACAGATATTCCGGCCTATTGTATGAAGCAATCAAAACAGAAAAAAAAGGAATTTCAGGCATTATCTTTAGTGTCTACTAAAATCTTTCGTTTTATTACCGGTTTTAAGGATTACGGATAGCATTAATATCGGATAAATCTGCGCATACAAGATAGTTAATGTATTGTAAAACAATCCCGCAGCACAAATACCTAAATATGTGGCAATAAATACAGTTGAATAAATATTTCTTTGTTGCCATGCGGACCTAAGGTAAAAAATAACAATCAGAAGTTGAAGAATTAAACCATGAATGCCGGTTTCAACAAAAAATGTCAACCATGAGCTATGCGCATTATATCCCTCAATGCCAGTTTTGTTCTCATAGACTGCGGAAAAGGTATTGTATCCGTGGCCTAAAGGATTTTCAATTGCAATATTCAGTGTTTCCAGAAATAACGTCGAATGTTCTTGGCGGGTGCCAGACGGATCAAGTTTTGCTTTTGCCAGTAGTAACACTTCGTTTGGGAAGACAGAGATTAAGATAATTACTGGAATGCTTAAGCCCAGTATTAATTTTAGAATAGTTGATTTTAATTGCGGAATTTTTATCGTAATGAAAATTGATGCAACGACAGCGCCAATCATTCCGCTGTTTGATTGGCATAATATTAAAGCTAAGCCTAGGATAATAGCAATAATTGTGCCAAGATTGCGGAGTTTTAAAACCAGCATAAGCGGAAGAGCTGTCACAATGTAACTGGCCAAAACATTGGGGTCAAATGACCATCCTTTAATTCTATAGAACGGTCCATATGCATATCTTTCTAGGCCCATATAGTCCGGAGGAATGGTTGCAAAATATGTCCAGATTAATATGCTGATGTCTATCCCATACTGCTTTAGGACACCAGCTTGAATGATTCCATATACAGATGAAAAGACACAGCCTGCAAAATACCATCTCAAGATAGATAAAGATTTATCTAGCGGTAAATTTTGCATAAATTTCGCTATACTGCAGAGAATTATTGTGTGCCCAAGCAGCTGCAATTCGCCTTTTAAATATAGTGGCAGTATCGTGGCTGACGCCTGTGAAATTAATACGTTAATCAATGAAAGTGCAGTTAAGCTGAACGTTATCCAATATAGTCTAACAAGCCAGTCAATTGTTGAAAGCTGGTTTTCCGGCGAGGGTTTGGTTTTTGTTCTGGAGAGCAGGAAAAGGGTGGAAAAAAATAATGCGAATATTTCAGCTAAATATAGCCGAAAGCCGACGTTAAAAAACCACTCTGAGCCCGATAAAAATACCGTCAACTTGAGTAACAGCAGAAGAATTGATGTCATTTTTTTAATTGCTTCGTTGAAGCCTGCGCTTTATCCCAAGAAAGAAGCGAATCAGTGGCAATCGGGACATGAATGCAAAAGCCCATCTCAACAGATTCGGACGATGGAGGCGGTTTGCATAAAAGACAAAATCCGCTTCGCGAAGGCTTGAAAAATTTTCATATCCTCCGGCAATAGTGATATTTCTTATCGCTTCCTGCCCGATTTGCGAATAAGCAGGATTATGATTTTGGTGTATTGCGGTCACAGCATGCGTCATGTCAATCACCGGAATGCCCTTTTGTTTGCAATTAAACAACAGCCATGTATCCCAGCCGGGTCGTCCTACTGGAAACGGAGGCAAAGAAAAATTGCATGTATTAGGGAAAATCAGGTAATCTATCCCGGACCAGCCGTGAAGAATGCCTGATTTTTGAATTTTTGCTAATATCCCGGTTTCCCATAATGGATCAGAAAAATCTAAATTTCCAATTGAATCGATATCAGTTCTGCGCCCGGATGCGATAAAATTTAATTTTAACCGGGTTGCAAGCGACATTACAGTATTGGCAAAAGCAGTGGTAAAAACAATATCACAGTTAGCGTAGACTATTATGGGATATGAGGCAGTTTTAAAAATTTGCGCGAAGGCGTCGCTAAGCAAAGGCGTTCCAAAATCATTCCTCTTAAGCTGTCTCACATGCGAAACTTTGCAGTCTTCTGCGAAAGCGTGAACGCCTTCATCTTCTCCAAAGAGAACAATCTGCGCTCCGGCGCAGGATGCTCTCCATGACATAACAGCATTGCGCTGAATTTGCTGTATTTGTCCCTTGTGGGGTTTTGGGATGGTGAAGAAAGTAAACATAAAAAACTATGCAAATCCTTTTGCATGAATAAAGGCCGATAAATTTGGGAAATCGGGTTGTTCTTCCGATGCCGGCATTTTAGTGTTTTGTACCGGACCATTTCTAATCTGCCGTAGGCAGGAATTAAGTTCTGAAACAGATTCTAAATATTGAATGCCTGAAATATATTTATGGCAGTCCCCCATAAATTCCCGATGAAAATCCAAAGCCAATAAATGAATAGTATCTGACCACAATCTTGCAAAAAGCATAGAGGTGCTCGCAGCTCTCGGCAAATCCACAACCAGATTGGAGCGCATTATATAGGGTTCTACGGGTTCATTAAAGTCCAATATAATAACTTTTTCCAGCAGGTCATGATATAAATTACGAAGAACGGAGATTGACGATGTGGACGGGTGAGGTTTTAGTAAAATTGTCCATCCGGCCAATTGGTTGACTAGACATTCAACGGCGTCATATCTTGCTTTTAAATATTTGTTTGTTTCTATTAGATCAAGATTTTGCGTAAAACCATAAGATTCGGCAGGGTTCAGAACGAGCGCTATGGGTTGTTTGAAGTTAAACGGCCGTGATAAATGTAACCGCTCAAAGGCTAGTCTGGACTGCCGTGTCAAAGGGTGATGGATTATTGTAATTTTATTTTTAGGCACACCGCTTCGGAGATGTATCCCTTGTTCACGCCGGGACAGAACAATATGGAATTCGCTGTCCCGAATACCGGAATGTCCCCGTAAACATATATAACTGGCGGATCCCCAAAATGGAGATTCCCAATTAAGTAATGGCAGTAACCAGTAAACCAAAACATGTCCTATATAACCTTTTAACGAGGCGAATGCGGAACGCAGGCATTTTGGAAATACCTTGGGGACAGTATTCACTCGCGTTAAGTTATACCATTTTGCAACTTCGCTCCGTTCCCCTGGATTAATTGTGGCGTTAATCGTTATCCTATGTATGCTGTTTATTTTGGCTCGCCTCAATAAATATAGCTCAAAAATGGAATCATTATCGCTGGAAGCTATCACAATCTGCGGCAAAAATTTATCAATCAGTTCTTTGCTTAATAACGAGAGCCTTTTGTTTTTTTTAAGAAGCGGTTCTTTCGCGCGATACTGGTCAACTTCGATTATGTCAATTAATCCGGGGAATAGTGATTTGTCTAAGAGGATGGTTTTTGTATGGTTATCAATCGGTTCGGAAGCAAGGATTACCTCAAAATGCTGCGCCAACTCATGTAAGTAACCTAGATGGGTTGTGCAGAGCGCGCGGAAATTTGAAGTATAAAAAAGAATTTTAGTCGGCATATTTGCAAATGATCTGGACTGCGCCCTTCTGTCTGAACAGAATCTCCGTAAGTTTAGTATAGCTTGAC
>CAZFMJ010000080.1:0-12923 GCA_964520045.1 uncultured Elusimicrobiales bacterium
AGAATCGGGGTTTGTTTACAAAAATTTTGAAAATCTTTTTTCAGTGAGCCCTACATAGTCCAAGATAACAACTCAAAAAACGTGCATGGGTTGATTTAAAATATTAAAATGTAAAAAAGGATTTTAGATAATGTTGAATCCGATTCAATTAGGACTGCGAGTGAAGCTCACTGCGGCTTTTGTTTTTGTGTCCGTGCTAACCACCGCCTCTTTGGGTTATTTTACCATCCTGCATAGTTATAAAGCCTTAAAAAGCCAAAAACAGCAGGATGAGCTTGTCATCGCTAAAAACATTGTAGCCCAAATAGATGAAGTTTTGGGAAAAGCAAAGGAAACCATTACAACTTTGGCACATCACCCCTCTATTACAAGTTCGGATTTGGCAAAACAGCTTGATGCGTTAAACATTGTGAGCCAAGTGACTGAACTTGTCGACGGTATTGTTTTACTTGATTTAAATGGCAAAGTATTGGCGATGGACCAGACAGAGCCAAAGACCGAAGATTTGATTCCCGAAAATACTTATCCCCAATTAGTTCTCCCGATTAGAAAAACCAACACCACTCAATTTTCGAATATCTTTCGCTCTAAAACCGGAGATGTAATGGTCGCCATTAATGCCCCTGTATATAGCGGCGGTGCATTGAAACATGTTTTAAGCGGATTGATCCTGCTTAAAAACCACACCATGGGCGGCATAGAAAAAATCCGCATAGGCAAATCGGGGTATGCTTACATCGTAGATTCACAAGGCAACATCATCGTGCATCCACAGAGAGAACGCCTATTGGAAAACCTTAGCAATAACCCGGCCGTGTCAGAACTGCTTAAGAACAGAAAGGAAGGCATTATTGAATTCATGAACAATGAAGGTGTTTTTGTTTTGGCCGCTTTTGCTTCTATCGAAGAGACGGGGTGGGGCGTCATTGTCAGACAGCCGCTGGAAGAATCTTATGCCTATGCCAGACAGGTTCTTTCTTTTATGATTTTGGCATTTATAGGCAGTCTAATCGTTACATTAATATTCGGCATATTCCTTGCCCGTAAAATTACAAATCCCGTGATACAATTGGTTAATGGCGTCAAGCAAGTGGCTAAAGGATTATTAGAAACCAATATTCCGATCCAAAGCAAGGATGAAATTGGGCAGCTTGCCGCGGCATTCAATGAAATGGCAAAAAAACTTAAAGTGCACTTACAAGAAATTGAAAATGCCCACAAGGAAGTGCTAAATACCCAAAAACAACTTATGCAATCCGAGAAAATGGCGGCGATAGGCCAATTGGCGGCCGGACTCGCTCATGAAATTTATAATCCGCTCAACGTTATTTCGGGATTCACCGAGATTTTACTCAAACAGAATGCCGAAAATCCTGCGGACAAAAAACATCTGGAAGAAATCTACCGTGAAACAAACAGATGCCAGAACCTTATAGCCGAACTTCTGCGTTTTGCAAAGCCCAAGGAATCAGGCAAGGAACTTGCAGATATAGGTATAATCATTCAGGAAGCTGTTAGTTTAATACAAAGCCATACTAAGACACAAGGAATCATTGTCGAATCCAAACTTGAAACCGTCTTACCGGTATTACTGATTGACCGAGACCAGATTAAACAAGTGGTTCTCAATTTGCTTCTGAATGCCTGCCAAGCCATGCCGACTGGAGGGGAGTTGCGATTAAGCGCAAGTCATGCGGGAAACCGTGTGCGCATTGAAATTACAGATACAGGCATAGGTATTCCCGAGAAAAATCTTAAAAATATTTTTAATCCTTTTTTTACGACCAAGGCTGAGGGGACTGGATTGGGCTTAGCATTAAGCTTCACAGTTATTGAAAGTCACGGCGGAACGATTGAAGCAAAAAGCGAAGAAGGTAAAGGCTCAATTTTCACAATTTCACTGCCTTTACCTAAGGAAAAAAATGAAAGAACAACTTGAAAGGATATTGGTTATTGATGATGAACCCGGCATGTGCCGTTTACTGGATACCGTTCTAACAGAAGAAGGCTACCTCGTAACTGCGATTCAAAGGCCGCAGGAAGCCGTTCTCTCGCTAAAAAAAGATAATTTCGACCTTGTGATTACCGATTTGCGCATGCCTAAAATTGACGGAATAGAAATACTGCAGACCATAAAATCCGTTTCGCCAGATATTCCGGTAATTCTTGTTACGGCCTACAGCTCTGTGGAGTCCGCAGTAAAAGCCATGAAACTGGGAGCCAGCGATTATGTCGCAAAACCATTTAAGAACGATGAAATTAAAATGGTTGTTGCCAATGTGCTTGAAAAATCACGTCTTCGAGAAGAAAATAAACGGCTGAAAAAAGAGCTTGCCTCACGATATCAATTTTGTAATATCATAGGCAAAAGCAAAAAGATGCAAGATGTCTTCCGATTAATTTCCCAGGTTTCACAAGCAGAGACAACAGCGCTCATTCAGGGTGAAAGCGGAACAGGCAAGGAGCTTGTGGCACGGGCAATACATTTTAACGGTCCCCGGGACAAAAAATCGTTTATAGCCATACATTGCGGAGGTCTTTCCGAAACAATGCTTGAAAGCGAACTTTTCGGACACATTAAAGGCGCTTTTACCGATGCATTGAAAGACAGAAAAGGACTCTTGGAATCGGCCGATAGCGGCACTGTTTTTTTAGATGAAGTCGGAGATATGCCGCCTTCACTGCAGGTCAAACTTCTGCGATTCATACAAGAACGGGAAATCCGCAGGCTTGGAAGCGATGAAACCAAGCGGATAGATGTTCATCTTATCGCTGCCACAAACAAAAACCTGCAACAGGAAGTCAAGATGAACCGTTTCCGCGAAGATTTGTATTATAGACTGGCAGTTATCCCTGTATTTTTGCCGCCTCTCCGGGAACGAATGGAAGATATTCCTCTTTTGGTCCAGCATTTTTTAAAAAAATATATGAAAAAGACTGAAAAAAAGGAAACAATCTGCTCTCCGGATGCGCTCCAATGTATATTGGCTTACAATTGGCCCGGCAACATAAGGGAACTGGAAAATGCCATCGAACATGCCATGGCGCTGACCACGGGTTCGGTTATTTTGCAGGATCACCTCCCAAAAACTTGCGCAATGATTCCCCCCCTCAATCATTACCCCGCATGGGAAAACCAATCATACCGCGTTGCCAAACAAAAGGTGCTGGAGTCATTTAACAAGACATATCTGACCAGCATTCTAACACGCGCCAACAGCAATATTACCCATGCGGCACAGATGTCCGGCATGAATCGTAAAAATTTCTATGACCTTCTCAAGAAAAATGACCTCATGCCAAACAATGAGTCTTCGTCAGCATAGTCTTTCAATACACCTCGCGATTGGGATGGGCAAGCATTTGAGGTAAAACTACCACACCCATGCGGTAGGATCGCCACACTAAACCGACAAACCTGCCATTAATATCCATCGAATCCGTCGGAGCATGATAAAATTCAGTCCTTTTTTGAATTTGGCACATTTTTTGCATATAAAATAGATAGAAGACATCTATATGCCGCCCTTATACTATTTTTTTGCCGCGCTGATGTGCTCGCATGCAATTTTTGCTTTAAGTTCAAATGCAGGCGAGCCTGATATTTCTTCCGCCCATCAATATTACTTCCAAGGGCAGCCTGAAAAGGCAGTTGAATCATATAAAAATTTTTTCAACACACAATACTCCACCATATCCCGACTCAATGCTTCCATAGTTCTTCAGGAACTTGGAAGAAATGCCGAAGCAATAAACATCCTTGAAAACGCGCTGGAAGTTACGCCGACAGATTCATTTATACGGTCTTCATTGGCATGGGCATATCTTTTTGAGGGAGAATTTTCGAAAGCGAAATTCAGGTTCCTTAATAATATGGCAGGGAAAGAGAATGTTTCCTCTCGGGATCTTCTGGGCATAACTCTGGCTGAAATCGGAACCGTTTCATATCCGGATGCGCTGGCCCATCTTAAGGAATTGCAAAATAGATATCCCCATTCAGCTTTGCCGCATTATTATATGGGGCGTATTCATGAAGAAAGACGCATGTTCAATAAAGCCATTGCCTCATATGAAGCGGCTCTTAAAGAGGATTCTCATTTTGTGGAGGTAAGATTGTTTTTGGCCGTCTTATTTGAGCGGCAAGGGCAGATAGACGACGCATGGAAACAATACGCCAAAATAACATTGATGGATCCGCAGCATAAAATCGCAAAAGAAAAAAAAGAAATGCTGACTTCTCTTTTAACTAAAAAACCCGCAGAAATACTCGGGCATAAACAAATCACCGCATTTACTCCGATTCACCCCACAGCAGACCGGGAAAACATTCCAGAAATCAGAATAGGGATAGGCGTAAGCGCAGGAGGAAGTCCCGTGCCCAGAAACCGAATCTCATTCCGCACTGCAGCGCCATTTGAGTTGATAGATTTAAAAACAGGAAAAACCCTGTTCAACGGAGATGCAAAAACAACATGGACACTGCGTGTCAGCTCAACACAAGCCGATACGGCTGAAATTATTGATTCACAAGGAAAGCCGATCGCCGCTTTCAAAAATACTGCGGTCATCCGCCATAAAAATCCCGAAAAACGCACTTTTATAATAAACGAAATGCCCTATGGCTCCGGCATGTCATGGAGCGGGGTTTCCGACAAAGAACTGCGCGGGGATATTGAATTCATTATTGACACTAAAAAGCACGGTATTCTTATTGTTAACGTAATTCCGATTGAAGAATATCTTTACGGTGTTCTCGCGGCAGAAATGCCGGCACATTGGCCGCTTGAAGCGCTCAAAGCTCAGGCTGTTATAGCCAGAACGTACGCGGTATATAATCAGAAAATCCTCGCGCCGCACACGATGCAGGGGTATGACTTGTGCGATGAACAGCATTGCCAGGTTTACACCGGCATATCTGTTGAAAACACTAGGGTCAGATCGGCAGTTGATGCCACAAAAGGAGAGATACTTGTATATAACGATAAGCCGGCCCATACGGTTTTTTCATCAAATTGCGGAGGATATTCGCAAAGCGGCACTGATATAGGCTGGGCGTCACTGCCGTACTGGCAGCCGCTATATGATGGGAATGAAAACTCCCGGCCACTATCGCCCGTAGAATTAAATAGCTGGCTGAAAACCATTCCCGATGTTTACTGTAAAACATCCAAATATACGTGGGCACCGGAATTCCGGTGGACTCGCGTTATTTTAGCCAAAGATTTGGAAAACAAGGTATCAGGAAAACATTCCATTGGGAAAATAAAGCGGCTTGTGCCATTCAAACGCGCCCGTTCAGGACATGTTATGGGAATTAACGTGATAGGAACCGCCGGCAATCTGGTAATAAACAAGGAACACGAGATAAGAAGAATACTGGGACTAGGCCCGCTAAGAAGCACTCTCTTTACTGTTGAAACTTATTACGAAAAAGATATCCCGCAGAGTTTTATTATTTATGGAGGCGGATGGGGACACGGCGTGGGGATGTGTCAATCCGGCGCCGCAGGAAGGGCAGAAACCGGCATTTCTTATAAAAGGATATTGGAACATTACTATCCAGGGGCTATTTTGAAAAACCAAATAATTACAAGTAATTAAAATCTGCGCAGACACATATGACGCAGCCTCTAATAGGAGAACAAAATGAACAGAAAACTGACAAGCACAGGCGTGCTGATAATAACCGCCATGATAATAGCGGTATTATCCGGCTGTGGAAAATCCAAAGAAACAGCGGCAATCAACATGGAAGAGGCCAGACTAAATATATCAGATGCTAGATATGCAGGGGCAATCATACACGCCTCTAATATATATGAAAATGCAGTATCGGCAATGAAGAAAGCAGAAAATAGTTTTACAAAAAAAGATTACGCCTCCGCTAAACAGGAAGCCATAAAAGCGGCCGAATTAGCCAAAAAAGCGCAAGCGGAAACCGAAAAGAAAATTCAAGAACAAAAGACCAAAAAAAACAAAAAAATAATTAAGAAAAATATTCAAAAATAATATCATTAATGTAAAAACGAAAATAAATAAAAAATCTTGGAAAACGGAGGATAAAACTATGAATCGCGCAGGCATAGCGACAATCGTTTTAATAACGGCCTTTCTTACGGGCTGCGCCGGATTGACCGAAAGAAAGACTGAAATGATGCAAGCACAAAAGTGGATACAAACTGCGGATGCCGACATCCAGGCAGCACAGATTGCCGGAGCTGAAACCAAAGCCGCAGATGAGTTAGAAGATGCGCGAAGAGATTTGAATGTCGCTAGAAACCAGTTTCAGGAAAAAAATTACAGTTCGGCTAGTAGTCGGGCACAATTGGCCAGCCAATCTGCTCTCGAAGCAAAAGAAAAAACCGAAACAAAAGCCAAAACGAAGACAAAACGGAGGTTTTGAATATGAACGAGAGAATCTACCCAGTGTTTTTCTGTATTGCATGCGCCGGTCTATTGATTTCCGGCTGCGCAACCAAAAAAATTATTAAAAAAACTGTTTCTGCAGATCCGGCGACAGCGCAAGCTTCGCCAGGCTATAAGGATTTGGACCCAGAAGAATCTTCCGCCCGCGGCAAACAATTTGAGCGCTCATCTGAACTTTCGACGATTTATTTTGAGTATGACAAATATAAACTTTCAGAAGCCGCAAAAAATGCGATGCAAAAAAATGCGGAATGGATAAAAAGCAACCATGAACTAGAAATACAAATTGAAGGCCATTGCGACGAACGCGGAACCACGGAATATAACCTGGCATTGGGACAAAGTAGAGCCGTGGCGGTTAGGAATTACTATAAAGCGCTCGGAATCAAGACGGGCAGGATGTTCACCATAAGCTACGGCGAGGAAAAACCGGCCTGTTATGAATCAACGGAAAAGTGTTGGCATCTTAATCGCCGCGCGGAGACTTTGATTATTAACAAATAAGGGCAAGAGCAAATTCATCGTGAATTAATAAACCCGCGTTAGTTGTATGCCTGAATAATTACCTGTAAGTTAAGCATGGAATTTTTCCATGTGACAGAAAAAACTATAACTATGCGCCACATCAGCAAGAACAATCTGCGCTTGCGGTATTTAAAATTAATATCATAACAATATGCATTTTGCCCATAAAAATATTACAGCCATAAAACAAAAAGCTCGATTAGGCTTACAGCTGAAGCTCGTGCGGTTTATTTCTTATCCTGAGCCGAAGCTGGCAAGACTAATCAACCGGATAGAAACCGATCCGATTTTTGAAAAAATCAGGCCGTTTATAAGCCGTTTGCCTCTTGGGAAATTTTGGCTTCCCCTTGCAAATTGGGACGCACAAAACATACAGGCCGATGACCATATCCCATGGTCAGAGTTCAGCTATGAAATTAGTCTAATCAGCAAAATCGGCCAAAAAGCTTTTGAAAAATATTTCCTTTACGATGACATCGGTTTTACAACTGAAGAAATCGCCTTGAAATGCCATATAAATTGCGATGAGATTAAGCGGATCAGAGCATTCCTATTTACCCTTTCTATGCAAGCTCATAGTTTTAAACATCCAAAGCTCAAAAGTAAGAATTCAGTGCATTATACAGCCATAGCCAAAATATATCTGCATAACGGAATTCCGAAAACAGCATGGAAGCCTCCACATTTGGCCCGTGGGCGATACAAAATAGATTATAACAGCTTAAAAATGCTTATGAACTCGCGGTTTACCGCTGGCGAGCGAAAAAAAGCCTCACAAATACTGCGTATGCTTGAGCTTATAAATATGCGCAATAAAACAATTTTGCATATTTTGGAAAGCATCATAAAAATCCAGCGTAAATTTTTAAAAACCGACAAACCCATAGATCTAACGCAAATGTCTCCCAGCGCTTTGGCTAGGCATTTAGGAGTTTATCCAAGCACAGTTACAAGAGCAATAAGCAGGCGCAGTATGGTGACGCCTCAAAACAAGGAATTTCCGCTTTTATTTTTCTTGCCGAATCAAAAAAGAAAAATAATTATGGCCATAACTGAAACTCTTGTTTCAGGCAAAAAAATGACGGATTTTTCTTTGGCGGCGGCATTGCGCGATAAATATCGCATATCGATTTCGCGGCGGACGGTAAATAATTGCCGGCATGTCGCCATGAAAAATTTAAACAATTAAAATTATGCAAAAAGGAGGACAAAATGAAAAAAACCGCAAAACCAAAGGTGTTTTTGGCCATCTGTCTTGCGGCAGTGGTCTATTGTTGTAATGCCGACGCTCAAAAACCAACATCATGGGTCAAAATTATTAAGCTTACCGGAACAATTGAAATAAAAATGGGAAGCAAAACGATTATAATAAAGCCCGGAGAAAAGATGCCTGAACTGGATGCATCGGCAAAAATCAAGGTTTTATCCGGTGATGTCCAAATTCAAGCCGGAAAAACAACTCTCATCAAAGCGAACAATGGCGCAAATTTTTCTTTTGCGTTGACGGCGGATGGCAAGGAAATTAAAGTCAAGACAACGGGAAACAGTTCCCCTGTAGAATTAAAAGCATCCGCCTCACATAGCATTATTATAACGGCTGATTCAAGCATTAATCTGCAATCCAATATGACGGAAATTAAGATTGAGGTCGTCAAAGGAATTGCAACTCTGACAGATGCCGCAGGGAAAACTCGAACAGTCGCGCGAGGCGAGAAAATTACGACTGCAATAACGCCGTCGGTTGTTTCCAAGCCGGCATCCTCTGTGCAGGTTTCACCGATTCCCAAAGCTGCGCCCAAAGAACCCGCAACGCTTGTCGGAGAACAGAAGGCTTTTGTATCGGATTATCCGCTTGTTGATTTAAATCCGCCGCCGGCATCCATAATTGAGTCGCAGCAATTAAGAGAGACGCAGGAAATAATAAGTCCGTCATCACCGTAGGGAATGGAACTGTTGCGATATTGCACAGACGTATAAAAAATAGCGGTTGACATGGGGGTGCAGGGGCAAACCTGTACCGAGAACCCACAATATGACGCAAATAAAAAAACATATATTGAGCATGCTATTGACCTTAGGACTTTTATTGCTGCTATCGGTGGCATCGGGAGTCCTGATTAATTCAAGCATAGTCAGTTTTTCAAATTATTTATTTCACCGGATGAATTTTTTGTCTTTAGTGCTTCTCACTTTTGGCAATGACATAATTATCTCCCCGTTGTCGCCTGACCTGTTGCTTTTTTTCGCGGCGAAAAGTCAGGTCTTGACGAATAAATACCTATTGGTTGTGATATTGGGATTATCATCATCTTTGGCAGGAGCATGCGCTTGGGGATTAGGGAAAACTTTTATCAAGCCGGATATATTAGGCAAGGCTTTCGAGCATTTTCTTAAAGAGAAGCATCAGCAGATTACCAAATATGGACAACTAGCAGTTGCATTATCGGCAATAACGCCGCTCCCATATTCTACAATGTGCTGGCTGGCCGGAATGGCAAAAATGGATTTTACAAGATTTTTTCTCATGACCTTGCTGCGTGTGCCAAGATTTCTTATAAGTTTCCATTTCTTTCTTATGTCCGACAGCCTTGTAAAACAGATTCTACCGCCCAAGTAAATATCAGAGAAAGACATCTGCTTTGGTTGCGACAGAATCCGTCCTAATGGGGGCATATATGAATTTTTTAGAAGAAGAATCCCTTTGGGTTTATTTAGCGCTAGCGGTTATTTTCATTCTGTTCATATTTGCGTTTTTCTGGTTCATGCCAGCAGATATCAAAAAAAAGCGGGATATATAACACAATGTTGACCGAAGAATTATTGCTTTTATGCAGCCTCATTCTTATTATGGGATTAGTTCTGTTTATGCCCTTTTCAGTCAGCTGGATAGAAGAGGAATTGGAAGTTTTCCTTTTGATTATGGGTCTTATGGCAGTAAGTGTCAGCGGTTTATGGAGTTGGCACCTTGTCCGCGAGGTTTTAAACGAACCTGTTAAAATAACATCCGCTGTTTTGATATTTGGACTCCTTTTCCACCGGCACAGGAATACGCTCCGAATAAAGGTGTTTCAATCGGCCAATGGCATGGGAATAAACTGCTTTTTGTTTGCTCTGGTTGCGGGGCTGGGTCTGCTTTCTAGTATTATTACTGCCATCATCGCGGCCTTGGTTTTAGTAGAAGTTGTTTCCGGATTAAAACTCGAAAAAAACAAAGAGCGTTTGCTAGTAATTATAACCTGTTATGCCATCGGCTTAGGCGCCGTCCTTACTCCGATCGGCGAACCCCTTTCAACAATCGCCACAGCAAAACTCTCCGCAGAACCATATAACGCCGATTTTTTCTTTTTAGGCCGCCTCCTTTGGCCTTGGGTAACTGCGGGAATTCTGCTTCTGAGTTTTCTGGCCGTCATATGCGTAGGTCGAAATGTCCGTTTAGAAAAATTCATACAAGAAGACAGGCCGGAAAGCTTGAGGATGATTGCAATCAGAGCAGGAAAAGTCTATATTTTCGTTGCGGCACTTGTTCTTTTGGGCTATGGGTTTACCCCGCTTATTAATCGCTATTTAATACACCTGCCTAAATCTCTGCTATATTGGACGAATATGATTTCAGCAGTGCTGGATAACGCTACTTTAGCAGCGGCAGAGATCTCACCTAAAATGAGCTTGGTTCAAATCCGATTCCTTTTGATGGGGCTTTTGATTTCCGGGGGGATGTTGATTCCGGGTAATATTCCAAATATTATCTGTTCAAAACAGTTAAAAATCAAAAGTTTGGATTGGGCGAAATTCGGATTACCGCTGGGATTGACAATGTTGATTATCTATTTTATTTTCCTAAATCTGATATTTAACGCATCCTGACGATTCAGAAAAAAATACCCAAAAAATTGATATAAGCCATGATATCATGTATACTTAAACAACGGGTCCGGGAAAGGTATTTATTTCCGGAGGAATTAGATGGTCGGGCCGCCATCTGGAATAAATCCATGGTGGCTTATTTTTTATAGCTATCGTGGGAATTCCATGATGGCTATTTTTTTATCGGAGGAAACTATCCATGCAAACCTCGGAACCAGATAAGAAAAAACCTAAACAAGAAACACAAAAAGCATATACGCCCCCCCAATGTGAATATTCATGGTGGCCGATTATCCGCGCTTTTATACTAAGCGCTGTGTTCGTAGCCGTTGTAATGGGCACATTGAAATATATTTTTAAGCTCTAAAGACATTCTCATTTAAATCCGATATTTTACGCCGATCCACGGGGTGAATCGTTCAATAAGGATTTCTTTATGCGCATAACTTTAAGATTTTTAGCGGCCATGCTGGCGGTTATTTCGATAGTAGCATTCGTATTCGCCTATTATCAGATGGATCAGATAAAGATTCAGCGCAAAGCCGAACTTGAGGCAAGGGCGGATATCCTCGGCCAGAGTCTTAAAGATGCCGTTATAATTGCGCTTGAACGGGGATCCAAAAAAGACATCAAGCGACTTATAGACAAATTCGGCAATCATGAAAAACTGGCGGGTGTTTCAATTTATGACGCCAAAGGCGCCGTGATCGCCGGGATCGCGAATATACGCAACAGCGTGGCTTCTCTGGGCGGACTGGTAAAAAACGAAATAGATTCGGGAACGGGATTCACGGGATTCAGGAAACTCCGGGGCAGAGAAATGCATGTCTTATCCGTCCCGCTGGATATACCGCAGAAAAACGCCGGATTTCTTATTATTTTTCATGACGCTTCCTATATCACCGCTGAGCAGTTAAGCCTGTGGAAGCATACCTTTTTCAGAATACTCGTGCAGATATTCCTGATCTCAATGATCACCCTTTTGGTCATAAAATGGAGCATAGTTGGCCCTATAGCCGGAATGGCCGAATGGATGAAAAAACTGCACTCCGGCGAAACCATAGAACCGTTTTCTTTAAAAAATGCCGATATCCTGGCGCCCATAGCTAAGGAAATAACCACTTTCGCCCATCATCTTGCCGCGGCTAAAACAGCGGCGGAGGAGGAAGCCAGATTGAGACAAAACGCTGAAACCACATGGACTCCCGACAGGCTTAAGGAGCATATAAGGAACAAGCTTAAAGGGAAACCGCTTTTTGTGGTTTCAAACCGCGAGCCGTATATGCACGTGCGCAGGGGAAAGAAACTGGAAGCGCTGGTTCCCGCGGGCGGTCTGGTCACAGCGCTGGAGCCCGTGCTCAGGGCGTGCGGGGGAACATGGATAGCGCACGGAGCCGGCGACGCCGACTGGGACGTAGTGGATGAATCGCACAGGATACGGGTGCCGGTGCACGACCCTCTCTATACTCTAAGAAGAGTGGGCATGAACAAGGAAGAAGAAGACGGATATTATTACGGATTTTCAAACGAGGGGCTGTGGCCGTTGTGCCACATAGCCCATGCCAGACCCGTTTTCCGGCCGGACGACTGGAAATTCTATATGCAGGTAAATCAAAGGTTCGCATCCGTAACGCTTGAGGAAATAGAAAAACATGCCGACCCGTGCATACTGATACAGGATTACCACTTCGCCCTTCTTCCGGGATTGATAAAGCAGAAGAGGCCAGACGCCAGGATAGCGATATTCTGGCATATTCCATGGCCAAATCCCGAAGCTTTCGGAATATGCCCGTGGCAGAAAGACATAATCGGCGGAATGCTCGGCGCGGACCTTATCGGATTCCATACGCAGTATCACTGCAATAATTTCCTTGATACGGTGGACAGAACGCTGGAGTCAAGAATAGACTGGGAACGGTTTGCCGTAAACAGGGTCGGCCATACCACGACGGTAAAGCCGTTCCCCATAAGCGTGGCTTTTCCCGGCGCGTTTCAGGATATTCCCTCCGGACCGGGCGAACAAATAAGCAGGGAAACACTGCTTAAAGACCTGGGAATAAAGACAAAATATTTAGCTATCGGCGTGGAACGGATGGATTACACAAAAG
>CAZFMJ010000081.1:0-12619 GCA_964520045.1 uncultured Elusimicrobiales bacterium
CGCGGCGATGAATATTTTCAGGCTTGCCGGAAAATGTTTTCTGCAGGATAAGGCCGCCCGCGTTTCTCCCGTGGAGGCAGTAAGAAATTTTACCGGAAAGACAATCCCCCCTTATAGCGGGGAAAGGCATTGCGCAGAATCAAGTCCCCTGCTTTTAACGGCTGTTTCAAGATTTGAAAATGCGCTTGTTTCTTTTGTCTATGCCGCCGGAGATTTATGCGAGTTCGGTTTGTCCTGCGAAGAATCTTTTAGGGAGACTTCCGCTTTGGCGGTAAGCGCGGCCGACAGCATATGCCGCGCTTATCGCGGCGGACAATCACAAGCCGCTCGTCATCTTGTGGAGTCAAAAAGGATATGCTGCGAGGCCGAGCGCGCCTGCAGCCGCGCCATGCGGGCGGTAAGAGCGTGCGGAAACAAAGTTCTTGCGGAAATTAAGGCAGAGAGCGTTTTCAGGGGGATCGGCGAATCTGTGGAATGGCTGGATTCATGCGCCGATATCATGATAGAATTTTTTAATAAAAAAGAGGATAAAGGATTATGACGGTAAGCAGGTCAATAACAATATTTGCGTTTTCTGCTGTTTTTTGCGCCGGTTTTCTGCATGCTCCGGCATGCGCGGAGAAAATAGCGATATATCATACCAGCGATATCCACGGGTGGTATTATTCGAGGCCTGCTGATTTCGGTCCTGACAATGCAGGAGAAAAAATAGGAGGCTTTGCCGCGCTGTCCGCTTTGCTTAAAAAAGAGAAGGCGCCTCATCTGCTTCTTGATTCGGGTGATTTTTTTCAGGGAACGCCGGAGGGAAATTTTACAAAAGGTCTGGCGATAGTCAAAATGATGAATCTGCTCGGCTATGGCGCCGCCGCTGTCGGAAACCATGAATATGACTATTTTGAGGACAATTTGCGGAAATTAGCCGCCGCCGCTGAATTTCCGTTTTTGGGAGCGAATATTTATGTTAAGGACACTGGAAAAAATGCGGATTATGCAAAGCCTTTCAAGATTTTTAAGGTTGGAAAACGGAAAATAGCCGTGATAGGCGTGGCGAATAAATATACAAAACAAAGCGTGATGCCGGGGTATGCCGATCATCTGGATTTCAGAGATGAAGCCGCGGAAGTTGCCAAATTGATGGGAACAGTTCAGAAAAAAAATCCAGATGCGATAATGGTGCTGGGACACGTATGCGCAAGCATGGGTTCCTCGCTTAAAATTATCGGGCGGGAGTGGTCTCCAAAACCGGCGGATTTTTCAGAGGGCAGTCTGGCAATCGCAAGAAAAGTTCCTGGTATTTCGGTAATAATGGGCGGGCATTGCCATGCCGGCTTCCCGCGCGGCTATCTCGATAAGGAAAGCGGAGTTCTTGTCGCGGAAAGTTATTCAAATCTGAATGCTGTAAGCAGGATAGAGCTCAATTTTAACGATAAAACCGGAAGGTTAGACGATATTTCCAGCCGGCTGGAATATTTATGGATAGATAAAACAGGAGAGGATGCGGAGGTTTTGAATTCTTATAAATCTTTTGTGGGGGATGTGGCCGAGAAAATGGGCGCGGAAATAGGGGAGACTGAAATTGATTTAACGGTTTTCGGCGGCGGCATCGATTCCCCGATGGGCAATTGGATGACGGATGTTATGAGAAAAGCGGCAGGCGCGGAAATGGCGTTTCAGAATGTAAGCGGGATAAGGGCCGGCATACCAAAAGGCAGGATTACGGCAAGGCAGGTGTATCAGGTTATGCCGTTTGACAACACTCTGGCAACTATGGATTTGACCGGAGCCCAGATCAGCGGGTTTATGATGGAAAACATTTCGGAAAAAAAAATGATGATGCAGGTTTCCGGCCTTGAAATGCGGTATAAAACAGACAAGGACGGAAAGGCAATGCGGGCCGAATTTTACGTTGATGGAAGACCGTTGGAGCGGGGCAGGGTTTATCGAATCGTTACAAATAACTATCTTGCTTCGGGCGGAGGCGGATGTAATATTTTTAAAGAAGGAAAAAATTCCGTCGATACGCATATTTTAATAAGAGAGGCGATGATGAAAGAGATAAGGGAAAACTCGCCCGTTAAAATGCCCGTAGGCGGAAGAATTCGGAAAATTTAAGTGATTATCCAGCGGTAATATGTAGAACGCAGACCCATTCTTTCCTTGAAAGGCTTTGAGAATGGGTCAGTCCCATTCCTTCCTCAAAGGCACTGAGAATGGGTCAGTCCAAACTCATTGCCATAAAGGATGGTTTGGGCAGTCCAAACTCACTGCGTTTAAGGATAGTTTGGACAGATAATTATAAACATAAGATTAAACGCAAAGTTTTTTCAAACAAAAAAATCATGTCCAATCATAAAAAATCAGCGTTCGGATTAATCCTTTGCGCCTGTTGCCTTATCTCCGGATGCGGCAAAAAAGAGACGTTGGTTATTTATCATACCAGCGACATACGCGGCTGGTTTTGGCCCAGACATGAAGCAAAATACGGCGGAAAAGAAATGGGCGGTTTTGCCGTTATGAAAAAGCTTGCGGACTCAGAGAAAAGGCCTCATATCATAGTCGACGCGGGCAATTGGCTTCATGGCGCGGCCGAAAGCGCCAGCGTTCAGGGAGATGTGATGGTTGAACTCATGAACAAGACCGGATACGCCGCCGCCGCCGTCGGATACGGCGAGTTCGCTCTTGGTTTGAGGGAATTTGCGAAAGCCGCGAATAATGCTTCTTTTAATATTGCGGCCGCCAATTTATCTGATGCGAAGACAGGCGGACGATTATTTTCCTCCGCGCCGTTTGTGATAAAAGAAGTCGGCGGATTAAAAGTGGGCATTTTTGGTCTTACGGCGCGGAAAGTCTCAAAGATGGTTTTTTACGAAAATATCAGGGGTATAAAAATTCTTGACGAAATCAATGAAGCTAAAAAAACCGCGGATCTGCTTGAAAAAATGGGAGTAAAAATCATAATTTTATTGAGGCATTCGGCATACAAGGGGCCCGATGAAGCCGGGATGAAAGAAGAAAAGGCCATATCAAAAGAAGTCCCCGATATAGATGTAATTATAAGCGGCGGATATTCGGATAAAGCATATAAACCGGTTAAATCAGGCGGGACATGGATAGTGCATGCCGGGGGCGGAAGGCTTTTGAGGGCCGGCCGGGCTGAGATGCGGATTAATTCGCATTCAGGCGAAATTCTCGATGTCCGTCATGCTATGGTGGAACTGGACAAATCCAAAATAGGAGAAGACGGGGCGATGGCCGGGCTTGTAAAATCCTATCAGGAGACGGCGGATCGGAAATTAAACAGGCGCATAGGTTTTTCCCCGGGCAATATTCAGGGGGCTGAAAAAGGCGAATCGGAGACCGGCGACTGGGTGGCTGATTGCATGAAAAATTGGCGCGGGTCTGATGCCGCAATAATAGATTCAGGCAGCATAAGCGGCGGAATAAGCTCCGGGCCGATAACGTTGAGAACCATATATGATTTGATGCCTTTTGACAACATGGTTGTCCTTGCAAAACTGCGGGGCGAGGATATTATCCAGATAATAGAGGAAAGCGTCTCCGATAGAATAGAAGATATTCAGATCTCAGGCATAAAGGTCGATTATGATTCTCATTCCGATCCGGGGAATAGGGTAAAAGGCGTTTTTATAGGCAGGAAATCCATGCGGCCGGTAAATCCGCATAGGATATACCGGCTGGCTATTTCGGATTCTATGCTGGGCAATGCGGAAAAATTCGGTTCTATTTCAAATCTGGTGGAGTTTGTAAATACGCGGCGTTTTGTGCGCGAGATAATCGGAGGGTGCATAAGCAGGCAGAAAGAGTTTTATGCGCCGGCTAAGGACAGATGGTTTGACAGGAGCAAGATATCGCGGCAAAATAATTGAAAAGAAAATGTATAATATGGATACATGGTTTAAACGGGAGGTTGTATGCTGACAAAATTAAACGCTGTTTTCAGCACGTGGATAAAAAGAGTGAAGATGATATTCATGTGGCTCGGCATATGGGGGTTTATATTTAGCGTTGTTTCGATAGCTGGTTTAAAGGCCGGATTTGATTATGACGACACTCTGGTTTTTTCCACCCCTGCCGTGCAAAAAGCTCTTGTAAGCGGGACGCCGGCAGATTCGCTCGGTTACTGGAAAACTCTTAATCAGGCTTACGATGCGGAAAGTATTAAGCCCGCGTCTTATGCGGCCGCGTGGTTTCTGAGGATTTTTGGTTTCAAAATATATGTTATAACGGAGAGAAATAATCTAGGGGCAGAGGCTCTTATTAAATCATGGAAACCATTGATATCCGGTTTTATATTTGTCCAAAGTTCTTTCCGAAAATCCCAGATTTTAAGTTCTGATAAATTTGTGCTTTTCATCGGAGATTCGGATACCGACATGAAACAAGCGCGTTCTGCCGGGGTGATTCCGGTAAGAATAAAGCGGAGCCAAAAATCCATAAGAAAAACGGAAGATTATACGCCGGGAAGTTTCGGCGAATTTGTGCTCCCGGTATCGCAGTTCTGATTTATATCAAACGCGTAATCGCAACTTGAACTAAAATTTAGGCGGAGTCCGATTCTATCGAAAAAAAGCCTGCTTTTTATAAAAGCTGGCTTTTTTTGTTCATGTTATCATATTTCCTTAATAATAAAACTTGACCTGAAACAGAATTGTTTATATTATTAACTATCTATCCTTTACTAAATTTTAAAATCAAAGGTATTTCTATTATGGCAAAAACACGAATTCCATTTATAGCCGGCAACTGGAAAATGAACATGAATATTAAGGGATCCGCGGAGCTTGCAGATTTCTTAAAAAAAGGCATTGATTTTAAAAGAAAGCAGGAAATACTCGTGGCTCCGCCGTTTACCGCATTACGTATCGTCGCTGAAATTTTATCCGGAACCGGTATTTGTGTCGCGGCTCAGGATATGCATTGGGAGGAAAAAGGCGCTTATACCGGCGCGGTTTCGCCTCTCCAGATCAAAGATGCCGGTTGTTCTCATGTGATACTCGGACATTCGGAACGGCGCAGGTATTTCGGAGACAACGAGGAAACCATAAAGAAAAAAATCTCAGCCGCGGTTAAGTGCGGAATGGCGCCTATAGTCTGCATAGGTGAAACGCTTGAGCAAAGAGAAGCAAATCTTACTTTCAAGATTCTTGAAACGCAAATAAACGGCGCTTTGTCGGGTTTCGGTTCATCGGAAATATTAAAACTCATTATAGCGTACGAGCCCGTGTGGGCAATAGGAACAGGCAGAACAGCGTCTCCCAGGCAGGCTCAGGATGCCCATGTCTTTATAAGACGCAGTATAGAAACTATTTGCGGTGTCGGATTTGCCGAAAAACTCCGCATTATATACGGAGGGTCTGTTAATCCCGAGAATATAGACGCCATAATGGCCCAGCAGGATGTTGACGGGGTTTTGGTGGGAGGCGAGAGTCTGAAAGCCGACAGATTTCTTAGGATAATTAATTTCCAAAGCGAAACGGCAATAATAAATGAAAAATTGTCCTGATTGCGGTTATCCAAATACCGATTTATGCCGATCCTGCGGAATATGCGGCAGAAATTTAGATTCAGTGCAGTTTAGTATTACATCGGAAAACGGCAATAGGTTTAAACGCAGGCTTGCGGCGGCCGTGACGGGCCTTGTGGTCGCCGCGGGAGTGGGATATGCGGTTTTTCTCGGCCTGCATTCTGATACGGCGGATACCGCAGCGCAAGCGCCTGAAGACAGAGCGGTAAAATCATCGGCGGATGGATTGGAAGAAGCAAAACAGGAATCCGGCGAAACCATTAACGGCACTATCAAAACATTGCATGCCGTTTCAAATATCAGATTTCCGGGCGAGGATGAAATATCCTTGGTAAGTTCGAGTTTCGACAATCGGGCGGTCAAAATTAAGATCGCGGCTTTGGAAGTTCTGGGGCTTTGGATAAAAAACGGAGTTGAAAATATTCCCGAACCTTTAAAAAAAATCCTTAATGCCATCCACGATGAGGATCCGTCCGTGAGGAGCGCTGCCGCCAAAACATTGGGGGATATGCTTGACCATGTCGGATCCGGCAAAACCGGATACGTTCCAGCGTGGATGCCATCTGGTTTTCACACTTCCGACACATTGCGCTCAGAGCTAAACGGGCTTATTTCCGATGCTTCGGGCCAGGTCAGGGAACAGGCTGTTTGTGCGGCGGGTGTGACGGGGGATGATTACTGGAAGCCGCGTCTTGAATATTTGAGCGCTAATGACGAGGATAAATTTGTGCGGCTTGCCGCGGCGGGCGGGCTTGTGCGGCTTGGCCATATCTCGGGTATGGATTTTCTTATAGAATTTGCCGGCGATAAAGACCGGGAGGTGCGCAGCAAGGCTGCGCAGCGTTTGGCATATTCTCCTTACCGGCAGTCGGAAAATATATTAAAAAAAATGATGGCAAATGACGCCGATGCGCAGGTTAGAGAAGCTGCCGAATCAGCGTTTCAGATACGGCGGCGGTTTTTAAATATCGGAAAAGTTCATAAGGGTTCGTGACTAAATAATATGAATAATTGCTCAAAAATCAATTTTTCAACTCTCCGGCGGACGCTTCCCGCTCAGCGCGGCGGGCGGAATAGAACCAAGGGCCGGAATTTATGCGCGGATGAATGTATCGAAAATATTGCCGGAATCATCGACCATACTCTTTTAAGGCCTACGGCTGAGCGCAAAGACATCATTCTGCTTTGCCGTGAAGCGAAAAAATATGGTTTTGCCGCCGTGTGCGTCAATCCGGCGTATGCTGGAATCGCCGCTAAAATTTTAAAAGGCGCCGGCGTAAAAGTCTGCACGGTGATAGGTTTTCCTCTGGGATGCGGCACTTCCGCCGTTAAATCTTTTGAGGCCGCGGATGCGGTTAAAAACGGCGCGGAAGAAATAGATATGGTGATTAACATTGGAGCGCTTAAATCTTCGGACGATACAGCCGTTTTAAACGACATAAAGGCTGTGAGAAATGCCGTTAAGAACGGGACGCTTAAGGTTATAATTGAAACCGCATATTTGACCCGGGCTGAAAAAATAAAAGCCTGCAGATTGGCCAAAAAAGCCGGCGCCGATTTTGTAAAGACATCTACCGGTTTTGGGCCCGGAGGGGCAATTGAGGCTGACGTCGCTTTAATGCGAGCTGTAGTCGGCGGGCAGATGGGAGTAAAGGCCTCTGGCGGTATAAAAAATGCGGCTGCCGCGTATGCCATGGTAAAAGCCGGAGCTGACCGTATCGGCACAAGTTCCGGAGTGAGCATAGTTAAGGAGCATAAGGGCTTGTGACAAAATAACATGTTTATAGTTTTATCATGATTTCCAAGAGGTTATTTATGGAAAAGAAAGAAGAAGAAAAAAATAATGAGAAGGAAACAGTTGAAGATATTTTGGCGGAATTGGATGCTTTGCTGAGTAAGATGCCGGCAATTTTAGAGGGAGTGAAAGTGCAGGATGTTCCCCAGTCTTTATCCGCTGATTCCTCTTCGCCGAAAGATATCCCTGCGCAAGCGGAACTAAGAAATCAGGAGACGGGGGAATGCGGTAATGCCGGCGGAAGTTTATCTTCTTTTTTGGAAAGAGAGTCGGCGGCTCCGGTGAAAATTTCCGATGATTCTTTGCGGGAAGAAAACATGTCCGCCGATCTCAGGCGCTTGGAAATGCCGGTTGACGATAAAAACGCGCCGGACGAAAATCCGCGGGCGGGAGCGGAGGCTGTCGCGGAAAATCAGAACATTGTTCTTGAGGCTGAGGATTCGCAAAAAGAGCCGTATCCCGATTCGGGGCAGATACAGGGCGTAAGCGGGCAAGATACGGCCGATATCCCGCGGGAGCCGGCTGAGGCTGAGTGTTTTGTGCAGGAAAAATCAGAAGTTGAAAATCAGCCGATCGGGACGGCTTTCACCGGCTGTTCCGAAGGGGAAGATAAAACAGTGGTTCCGCAGCAGACGGATGCCAAGACGGTCATGCTTAAGCCGGAAGATATCGCCCAGTTGATAAATAAAGGCGGGATTGCTTCTCAGGACTCGTCTGAGCCTGTTTTGTCCGTTCAGCAAAGCGGAGGCCGGCAGACTGATAACATTTCGGTGGAATCCCGCAGTCAGCCGGCTGTAAGCGGAGGGGCGGATGCCGTGGGTTATGCCGAAATTTTCGAAAAACAGCCGCCCGAAGGATTTGAGCCCGGGCAGATAAAATGCGTCGGTTTTATTTATGGCGCTGATGATGCCGGCGTTTGCGCTGATTTTATCGCGATGCTTGATGATGTGTGCGGTAAATCCAAAAAACGGCCGTTGTTTATAAAAAGAGTGTTTGTCCGGGAGTTCGCTCAGGAAATCAAAGGGGCCGGACTTGTTGATATCGCGGCTGAAACGGGAGCTTCCGGAATAATTTGTATAGGCGATATTCCGGATCAGAATATCCGCGACATAGATAAAAGCCTTTTGGGTTCAGGACTTTTGTTCAGGCATATAAGCAGGGAGGATGCTCTTGCGCGTTCAAGCGCCGTGGATTTTATCGTTGATTTGGTCCTAAAGTAACTGCTACCGCACAGCGTTGTCGGCGTTCTAAAATTATTTAGTTTTTTATGATAAAGAAATGGGAAATTAAGCCGTCGCCTTCAAAGACCGATCCGGACAGACATAAGCTTTTTATCGACGGTTCGTCCGGCGATATACAATATTTAATAAAAAAGCTTGGCGGTCTTTGCGGTCGTCCGCAAAAAACGGAGTCCCCGTATACATACTTCATGTATCTCATCAAACCTAAGCGGGACGCTATTAAGAAGGTGGAAGAAGCAATCTCGAAATTATCCGCTTCGGAAAGGCAGGCCGGCAAAGAAGAGCCTCCGAAACAGGCGTCGGCATCGGGTTACCCTGCCGCCGGTATCGATAAAGATGCTTCGAAAATCGGAAAACCCGGCGCAGCAAGATTAACAGAACCTCCGTCTTTGGCTTCTTTGATAGAAAGGGCGGGTTTATCGGCCAAATCAGGGAAGGTTGAGGGGGATAAGCAGAAAAAGCCGCAGTCTTTATCCGATATATTGAAAAACAGCGGCTATGAGCGGAAGAATAGTCCGGAGACAAATACGGCTGCCGTTAAGCCGGGATATGGTAAAAAAGCCGACGCAGCAGGCGGACAGATGCATGTCGCCCCTCCTGTCGGAAAATATGTCCCGGCCGACGGTAATAAGTCGGGAAATATGCCTTCGGCGCCGAAACAGACCGAAGAAGTTTTAGAACGCGTTCCTTCCGGTCCAAAAACCGGCGATACGCCGCCGCGCAAGCAGTTCCTGTCAAAAGAAGAAATAGAAAAATTAAAAATACAGGCACAGCCGATATCCGCCAAAAAAGAATTTGTAGTTCCTGAACATCCGCAGGAGCCGGTTTCGGATAAATCGCGATGGGGTCTGGAGTCTCCGCGTATTCCTACGTGCAATTTTGAGACTTTAATTGTGGGGCCGCATAACCGTTTTGCGCATGCCGCAAGCATGGCTGTGGTGGAAAACCCGGGCACTATGTATAATCCGCTACTCCTTTTTGGGGGTTCAGGCATCGGCAAAACTCATTTTCTTAATTCAATCGCCTGCGGATTGTCGGTCGGTTATGGACAGGAAAATGTGATTGTGACCGACGGGGTGCGTATCTCTAAGGGCGTGATGCATGCGGTAAAAAACGGATATATTGAAAAAATAGAGTCCCTTTTAGGAAAAGCCAAGGCGTTAATGGTCGATGATATCCATCTGATGATTCTTGAAGATGAAAGCAAAAGATATCTTTCTAAATGGTTTAATATCTTTATTAATTCCGGCAAACAAATAGTGCTGACATCAATTTATCCTCCAAAGGCTCTTGCGGGACTCGAACAGAGTCTGGGTTTTCATTTCAGCCAGGGATGGATGGTTGATCTTAAGATGCCGAATCCTCAGACACACAGAATAATACTGGATCAAATATTACGAAGCATGGATGTTGCGCTCGGAGAAGAGGAGACCGTTTCTATTTTTTGTAAAAATCCCATACCAATCGGCGAGGCGGCAAAAATTATTAAAAGTCTCCGTTCTTTTATTAAAATTGCTCCCGATAACATCAGTTATAAATCTCATGGCGGAATTTTAGATGCTTTGCTTGGTCTGAGTGAAAAAACCTCCGATTCTATTTTGTCTGTGGAGGAAATCCAAAATTCAAGAAACTGGAGCGTTCCCGCTGACGGAAGATGGGGAAAATGGGGCATGTTTTATCCGAAAGGAGCTGAAGATCATGCCCGGTGGGTTCTTTACAGGCTTTTTAAGACTGCCGGCGAAGTGGGATTAGCGGGAAGCTGGAAGCAGGTGTTCACTGTAAGCTATGACCCCGATGAGTTGTACGGCATACCTTTTAGAATAGGAGATTACAGCGACAGCCAAAGGGTTACGGGGATTATACTTATCGGGCCTCATCCAAGCTCCGGTCTTGGAGCGCAGGAGCAGGAATTCAGACATATAACAAGTAAAATACTTGATAGCATGCTCATAAGGTGCGGCTGGATGGGACATATGCATATTAAATCTCCATCGGCATATATCAGGCTTCTGCTGGATTTACTGGGGTAAGCTATGCTTGAATTATCGGCAATCATCTTAATTTCCGCCGTGTTCGGATTTGCTGTTTACTGGCATGTAAAATTCCGGTTTTTGCTGCCGCTTGAAAAAAAGGTTTATCTGCAGGACACGGCTTTAACCAATTTGACTAATTTTTACAAAGAACTTGCGGATTATATGAGAATTCCCGATTCGCGGGAATATCTTGCGGATATTTTTCAGCAGGCAATTGCAAAATTTCACAAAGCTTTCCCGAAAAGCATTATCTGGCTGTTTGAGGAAGATCCGGTTTCCGCCGTATCCGGGGGCGCAGGCAATGCCGGCAGGTGGAAACTTATCAACCAGGCAGCGGCTTCCGAACAAGGCGTTTTTTTTATTTCGCACAGCGTATATAGAAGCCTGTTTCTCTCCGAATGCGTTGATTCAGCGGGACTGCATCAAATGGAAATAAACGCTTTTTCTAAAGTTAAAGATGATGAGATCGTGAGTGAAATTTATAAACACGGCATTCGCTTTCTTCTGGCATGTCCCTGCATGCAGGGGAAAGACGGTTTTAAGGGCGTAATGCTTTTAGGGGAATATTCCCGCGCCTATCCGGCAAACGTAAAACCATATATGGAAACCATGTGCAGTTATATATCCCTGCTGCACGGTCTTTCCTGTGAATTTTTTAAATTACGGAAGGAAACAGGCCGTCTTAAAGAGGAATTGGATGCCTCTATGAAGGAGCTTAGCAGTACCGGCACAAAGCTTATTCAGAGAGCGAAAGAGAGAAAGGCCCTTTATGAAGTGGTTTCGACCATAACGTCGCGGTCGTATAATCCGCAGGGCGGATTCTCCGCCATTTTGACCATATTGGCAAAGATAATGGATGCCGATGTGGCCGCGTGCCTGCTTTTGGATGAGGATAAAAATGAGCTGGTCACGCAGTCCGGGGCCTATGGCATAGCGGATGACGAGTCCGTGCTTTATAGAATCCCGTTAACCAATCGGGCGTCTTCTTCGGTGCGTACATTTCTGTCGGGCAAACCGTTTATTACCGGCGACGCCCAAAACGATCCTGAGACAATCGCAAAATATGCCAAAGCATGGAATATAAATTCCATGATAGTTGTGCCTATAATTTTACATGACAAGGCAGTGGGCGTTTTAAGGGTCGGAAGCGCTAAAAAGGATTATTTCACCCGCGACCAGCTTGATTTTTTATGTCTTATAGCGGAAGAAATCGCCGCTATAATCGAAGCGATGATGCTTTATGAAAAACTTGCCAGGACGGCCGAGGAACTTTCTCAGCTTAACAGGCTTAAAGACGAATTTCTTTCCACGGTAAGCCATGAGCTTAAAACCCCGCTTACCGCGATACGCGGATTTGTTTCCGTTCTTTTAAGCGGCGAAGCCGGAGAAATGACGCCGCAGCAGAAAAAATTTTTAAACATTGCAGATCAGGCGGTGAGCAGGCTTAACCATTTGATTTCCGATTTACTGGACCTTTCCAGATTGGACGGCAAGGTCGAAATGGAATTTAAGCCTGTTTATATGGAGAATTTGCTTAAACAGGCTGTGGAAAATTTTATGTTTCAGGCTCAGGATAAAAATATTGAGCTTTTTCTTCGTTTAAACGGTCCCATAGTTCCCGTGCATGCCGATGCCCGCTGGGTGGCGCAGGTCGTGGATAATCTCCTTAGCAATGCGATAAAATTTGTCGGCGGCGGAGGAAAAATTTCCGTGTGGGCCAGGGAAAAAGGCGAAGCTGTAATGATATGCATTGAGGATACCGGGCCCGGAATAGCCCCCATGGATCAAAAATATATATTTGATAAATTTTACAGGGCAAAACATAAATCTGTAAATCTTCCACCGGGAACCGGGCTTGGGCTTGCGATATCAAAGGCTGTTATTGAAAAACACGGCGGGACGATATGGGTGGAGTCAAAATTGGGAGAAGGTTCTAAATTCTTTTTTGTTTTTCCCGCGGCAAAAGCTGACGCGGAAACTATAAAAGCAGACTGAAGGTTATCGG
>CAZFMJ010000082.1:0-12293 GCA_964520045.1 uncultured Elusimicrobiales bacterium
ATGAAATACATCACAGAAGCAAATACAGGAGGGGCTTAAGTTAGCGCCATTCTATTGTGTCCCCCGAATTCCAGCTGTCTTGTGTTGTCGGATTTTAGATTTTCATCGCTGATTTATAAGGCCCAGAACATTTTCTTTTGTAAAGATTTCCCTGTCGGATGGATTTTCCATGAAGTTTTCAACATCGCGCCTGACCTTCTCCCAATTGGTTCCTGCGGTTTTTTTATAAAGCATATTCCGCCAACTATTCTCCAACGGCAATTCCCCCTCCCACCCCGTCTGCGTCAAAGCGTTGCCCAGCAGAATAAGATTGGGTTTAAGCCTCTGCCATTTGGATAAATACCAGCCGATATCAAAGAAATCTCGGCCTTTAACATACTTGCGCGAGAAAATACAATGCGCCTTTCCGGCAAACAGCGAAGGCACATCATATGTCTGAAAAGCAATGGGAAAATATTTATTCACCACGCGCACCTCAAGCCCCGCGCCCTGCGGCGGGTTGGAATCAATTTCAAGCTTAATTGAAAGCCGCTGTTCTTTATGGCCTGAAATGCCTGCCGCCTGCAATAAGCCGTTAAATTTCACAAAAGCGCCGAGCACGGTTTTCTCGTCCGCGTAAGTTACGGCTGCGTCATAGCCGGCCAAAACCAGTTCCCCTTTTATTTTTTTAAGAAGCGCGTCAAAAGGAATGGTTTTTCTTTCAACTGCCGAGAAATCAAGGTCTTCTGAAAATCTCGGCAGGCCGTATAAAAATCGCAGGGCTGTCCCTCCGATAAAAGCGATAGAGCGGAAAGCTCCAGCGTCATGCATTGCGCGCAGAATATACGCTTGCAAATATTCGCGCAGAAGGTTAAGCCGCGCATTGTGGCCGGCCTGCTTGAGAACCAGGTCAATAATGTAATCTCTCATAATGATTTTTCGCTTTTGCCCCGCGCCATGATGTATTTGGAGAGTTTTTTTGCGGCCATTTTTACGCCCGGCCTGGCAAACTTATCCGCAAAAAGAGCCAGTCTGTTTAAGTTGATATTTTCCAGATTCTGAAGCCGGAGTCCCTCCAAATAATCCATGGTAATATTAACTCCGTTCAGGTAGAATAGATCCAAAACGGCCTTTTCGGGCATGGCCATAAAAACTTCTCCCCCGCCGGCGGTAAGCCGCTCGTAGCCCCAAAACAAATCTTGTTTAAGATGTCTATATGAATACTCCCCCAACGGAGTTTTGAGCGCAATAGGCCGGCGGGTGGTTACCGATGTATAAACAGCTGCGCCTTCAGGAATAAGGCCGTGATACTCCATCGCCTTCTCCAGACTCAAGTAAGAAGGCGCATGCAGGAGAGCCGCTGCATACAGGTCATACCCCGGAGGCAGTTTGACATATGGCGGGTTTACCATATAAATGCCTCTTCTGAGCTGGGTGATTTTGCCGGTTTTTTCCCAGCGGCTGATCTGTACATTTACAGCCTCCGGCGCGGCCTTTCCTGCGCGCAGCATTTCCGCCGAAAAGATCGGATTATCCGACACAAAACCAAGAAATTCGCCCCATTTCATAGCATTATATTATCACTTATGGCAACTTACTTCATTATATTATAACAGATTACTCTTAAAAATCAAGACCCAAGGTGTTCCGCTGTCTTGCCGTTTCTCTCTGGCCGCCCAGCCGTCTAGCGGTCTTGCTGTCTAGCCTCTTCGTCCCCGCAGCTGCCCAGCTTACGTATGGTTTTAAAGATAATTTTGAAGTCCGTCAGAAAGGTCTGCTCCGCGATATGTTTTTATCCCGTCTTTATTCTCCGCCGTCTACCCTCTTCACAATACGCTTTCCGCGCAACTGGTTGCGCTTAAACGGGTAAAAGCTCCAGCAGCCATTTAAACAGCGGGACAAATTTAATTACAATCCCTTCTTCTTTGATCGTCTCGTGCCTGTTTTCCGTAAGGATTAGTCCTTCCGTTAGCTTTAAATCTTTCAGGCATGCGGCAAGCGCGCTCACCTCGCGTTTATAAGTTGCCGCATTTTCCATATTGTCATAACAAACCTGAATGGCCCCTGTCGGCGCATTGCCTTTAACCGTAATAAAATCCACTTCGCCGTTTTTGCTGTAATAATACACTTCCCCGCCTCTTCGGCGAAATTCCACATAAACTGCATTTTCTGCAAGCCGTCCGATATCGCTTGAAGCGGAGAACGTGTTTGCGTTGCGCAAGCCGGTATCTACGGTATAAAGCTTGCGCGGATCCCTTGTCTGGACTTTAAGATTCGGATGATAGCGATTCACATAAAAAAACAAAAATGCGGTATTCAGGCAGGTGGAATATTCCTGCACGGTTTCAAGATTCAGCGAAAAAGCGTTTTTAACTTTCGTAAAAGAATGCAGACATGAGATATTGGCGAAATAATACTGCACGATATGATTAAGCGAATAGACATTGCGTATTTCATACCGGCCTACTATGTCTTTATAAACGATATCCTGAAGGTAGTTAAGCAGTATTTCCCGCTTCATTTTTTCATCCGGTTCAAGCGTAATAGCCGGAAATCCGCCCCATTTAAGGTACTGCCGCAGACGGGCAAGATATTCATAATCAGTGGCGGCTTTTTCAGGAAAAAAATCAAGAGATTCTTTAAATGAAAGCGGCCAGACTGTCTGTTTAAGGCATCGTCCAGTAAGCGCGGTTGAAACATCGGAGGCAAGCATTTGCGATGAACTCCCGGTTAAGATCATTTTATAGCGGCGGCTTTCAACTGTTTTTCTGGCCCATCGTTCCCAATTTTTAATATTATGAATTTCGTCAAACACCAGCAGGCTGGGCTCATGTTCATATATCTCAACGAACATATCAACAAGTTTTTCAAGTATTTCAACATTGTCATGCATTACAAAGAAAGGATCCTCAAAATTCATATAGAACATTCTTTCTTCTACGCTCCCGCAGTGGGTAACAGCAATTACGGTTTTCCCGCATCTTCTTACGCCTATATAAGCAAGAATATTTTTTGAGGTCAATTCTTTGTAGTAAGATTTTCTTTCTATCAGATTTTCTACCGGCTTTTTTGAAAAAGCCGTCCAGAATTCAATTGTTTTTCGCATTTCAGCTTTCATGAATACAATTATGCATGTTATAACAGTCTAAGTCAACCAGTATTAACATGTTATAGCAGATAAATATTGAGAAAATATTCGGGCGGCGGTCGAGATATCCCTCGTCCGTACGGCTGTTCCGCAGTTTTCCCTATAGCAGTCCAGCGTCTTTGCTGTTTCTCCGGCTGTCCAGCCGCCTAGCCGTCTAGCGGTGTTTTCTTCTCTTGACTGGTGGCTTCAGGGAATTAAGTATTGTTTCCCCCGAATTTGTCCGATTTCAGATTTCAGCAGTTTTTTTCTGGTGACTTGGGCCGCTGGTGACATGGTGGTTCTTAATAGCAGCTGGTGTTTTCTTTTCTTGACCGGGCGTCCGGGTAGCCGGGCCGCCGGGGCTCTGGTGTCTGACCGGAGACCTTTTCATACGATTGCGATTATGGATTAAGCAGCCACTCCCATACAGGCACACATTTTACCCGGCGTCCGGCTATGCGTTCCGTGCCGCCGCGGTCAAGCGTAATTAATGTCAGGCCGCCCGATGAAACGTTCCTAAACGTGCTTAACGCGCTTTGCAGGCCTCTCAGCTCACGCTCCTTAACTTCAGCCATATTGGTATCCAGGCAAACCTGTATAAGTTCCACCGCCCCCCCGGCTGTTTGACGGCACACAAAATCCACCTCATATTTGCGCTGGGGATCGCTGTAATACAAAACCTGTTTTTTTCGCCGGAGCAGTTCCAGATATACCAGATTTTCAAGCAGTCTTCCTTCATTTTTCTGTCCGGATACGGAGATCGAGCGCAGTAACGCCGCGTCAATGCCGTACATTTTTCTGGGCAGCCGCACGCGCTCCCGCGCTTTGTGGGAAAACGCCTCCACGGCAAAAAAGAGGTAAGCCTCCTGCATATACGCCAGATAATTTTTAACCGTGTGTATGCTCCCGAGGGAATAGGCTTCTTTGATATTCTGATAAGAAAGTCTGGAGGCGTAATTATTTGCGGTATAAAGCGCAATATCTTTAAGGGTTTTAATATGTCTTACGCCGTGGCGCAGGGCGATATCCCGTGTGAGGATTTTATCATACAAGTCATGCAGATACGATTTCTTGTCCACAATGCCGGGGAGTTCTGGTAATCCCCCGTCGGAGAAATAGCCGGAGAAGGCGGTGCTTATTTCCGCTCTGGAACGGGTGCTCATAGCTTTGCCGTGAGGCGAAGCTATGCCGCGGGAGCGCAGGTATTCAAGAAAAGAAAAAGGATAAATTTCAAAAACTTTATGCCGGCCGGTTAAATGGGTCGACAAGTCGCGGCTGAGCAGATGGGCGTTGCTGCCGGTGATAATTACTTTGTAGCCGCCGCGCTGCAGCCGGGCCACAAAAAGCTCCCACTTCTCAATGTTTTGTATCTCGTCAAGCAGAATATGTTTAAAACCCGGCTTAAGTTCCAAAAGGACTTCCAGCACAAGGTTTAAGTCGGCGGTTGTGATATCCGCCAGGCGTTCGTCGTCAAAATTAATATAACCATACTGAAAATCTTTTAATACGCGGTGGGCCAAAACAGATTTGCCGCACCGGCGCACCCCGCTTATAACTTTAACAAGAGTATCCGCAAGGGCGCCGTGAAGTTCCGGTTCAACAAGGCGCTCAACCCTGCACTTATCCAAAATGCCCGGGATATCGCTCATTTGGTCAAGCAAAACTTCTTTGATTTTAGCCCTGTCAACCATAATGATTTAAGTATACAACATAGTGCAATATACTGCAATAAATAAATAGCCGGCGGACAGCAGCGCAGCCTTCAGTCTAAACGCCTTTCTGCAGAGGGATGCCCCTCCGCTTCGTCCCTCATACTTCCTTTCCGCCTCTCCAGTTTTTGCTTTTCCGTCTACCGTCTCCCATCTCCCGTCTACCCTCCCCATCGCTGTCTAGCCTCTTCGTCCCCGCAGCTGCCCAGCTTATGTATGGTTTTAAAGATAATTTTTAAGTCCGTCAGGAAGGTCTGCTACGCGATGTATTTTTATCCCGTCTTTATTCTCCGCCGTCTCCCGCCTATCTCCGTCCTTCCGTCTTCTTTCTATCCGAATGAATATTATTACTGCTTAACGTCAGTATTCCCCTATTATGAGACACAGTTGCTCCCCCATAGCCGTCTACTGGCATTGCAGCAGCCACTTCCACAACGGCACAATGCGGATTTTTTTTGAATTAAAAACTTCTTCGCCCTCTTCATCCCATGTAATTATCAGCATGCCGCCGCAATCAAACTTCTCCGAAGCCTTCAATAGGCCTTTTAGTTCGCGTTTCCGCGTTTCCGCATCCGGCATTGAAAAACAAACCTGTATCAATTGTTCAATGCGCGTTCCCGAGCGCACAAGAAAATCTATTTCAAAATCAGACTGCGCGTAAAAATACACTTCCTTCCCCATCCGCTTCAATTGTAAAAACACGGCATTTTCAATCAGCCGGCCCCTGTCGACCGTCACACGGGGAACCAGGGCATTTATTATGCCCGTGTCTATGCAGTAAAGTTTTCGCGCCCGCCGCACCATCTCCGTATGCTTAAAAGAAAATGGCGTAAGCTGGAAAACCAGATATGACTGTTCCAGATAATCCATGTAATTTTTCACGGTATGGACGCTTTTAACCTCAAATATCTTCCGGATTTTGTGGTAGCTGAATTTCGCGCCAAAATATGAAACCGCCAGCAGCGCGATCTCTTTTAAGTCCCGCACATATTTAACTCCGTATCGTTCAACGATATCCCGCGTAATGATTTTATCGAACAGGTTTCGCAGATATTCCCCGGAGTTTTCAAGCCGGACCGCTTCGGGAAAGCCGCCCCCTGCCAAATATTCCTCAAGAGTTTTCCGTATAACGGCTCGTGTCTCGGTTTTTAAAAAGTCATCCTCCGCCGAGCCTACGCCTTTAACGGCAAGAAATTCCCTGAACGAAAACGGGTAAAGCTCGACAGTGAAATGCCGGCCTGTAAGATGTGTGTCCAATTCCCGGCTTAGCAGCTTGGAATTACTGCCGGTTACCGCAATATTATACCCGCTCCTTTTCAACCGGTTTACAAACAGCTCCCAGCCGGTTATATTCTGTATTTCATCAAGAAGCAGATGCGTCGTTTTCGGCTCTATTTCTTTGATCACTTCGAAAAAACTGTTCAGGTCGGCGGTTTTGGCGCCGATAAATCTTTCATCGTCAAAATTCATATACCCATACTTTTTACCGGCAAGCAGTTGGTGGCTCAAAAACGATTTACCGCACCTCCTTATTCCTATAACCGCTTTTATCAGATCAGAATCAAAAAGTTTTTTAGCCGCGGGATAAGCATCCCGCGTAACAATGTTTCCTTTCAGTAATCCGGCAATTTCTTCTTTCTGTTCGAGAAGGATCTGTTTAAGAAGATATTTATCAAGCATCTAAACCTCCTTTTTTTAACCAACAGCACAAAAAAGCCATTTCTTGGGCACTCAACTGCACATATTATATTATTATTGGCTATTTTTTACAATCATTAACACGGGTTAATCAGAGGGGCGCTGTAATCTGCCTGTCTCTCCGAAACTTCAGTGTAGGAGGAGTATCCAGTGTTCCTTCCCGTCTCCCTTCTTCTCCTGACCGGGCGTCCGGGCAGCCGGGCTGCTGGGTCTCCGGCGTCTGACTGCTGTAAGGCGGGTCGGCATCAGCGAGACCTCGCCGTGCTGTTCGGCGGGCAGCCTATCCCCTTAACCGCGAAAGCAGAATTTGCTTTAGATTCCCCGCCAGATTATCAACATATTCCCTGTCCGCAATAAGCGCGTCCAGATCGTATTTTATGCCGGCGGCGTCTATCTTTTCCACTGCGGAAATAAGCCGGGCATAAAGCTCTTTTTTATCGGAAACGTTTTCAATGCAGGCGAGATTCGGCTCAATGCCTTTCTGCAAATACCACATAAGGTCAAAATAGTCGCGTCCTTTTACGGCGGCAAGCGTTTCCCCTTTTTTGCCCGTTTTCTCCCATCTGCGGTTAAGAACGGCGCGTATTTTGGTGGCCATAAGCGTGGGCAGGTCAAATGTTTTTACCAGCGCCGACTCTCCATGCTCAAAAAGCGGAATTATTTCAGTTCTATACTCGCGGCAGAGCGAAATATCCGTGTATAACTCCAATTTTAAAAAAAGCAGATCCGATTCCGGATACGCCGCAAGTCCCAGTTCGAAAAGCACGGGGAATTTTAATAATACGCGGAATTTCTGAACCTTTGTTTCAATCTTAAGGCCGCGTCTGGCCGAAAAATAGTCTTTTATCGCAGGCGCCAGCCTTGCCAAAGACACTTCCCCTCGCGCGTCCAAAAAATCCAGGTCTTCGGACAGTCTCGGCAGGCCGTGGCAATGTTTTAACGCAGAGCCGCCGTAGAATATAAGGCCGGAATATTCCTTGCGTGAATAGATAAAAACCAGCGCCAGAGTCTGCAGGTATTCTTTGACCAGATTCCGACGGAACACCGCGGACAGACCGCTGTTTTCCGCGAGCAGGTTTTTAATGTTTTCCAGCATTTTTTATCCAATCCGCCGCCGCGGCCATTTTAGCCGTTTTTGAGATAACCGCATATTTTTTAAACTCGGAGATATCGGCTTTGCTTAAAAGCTCAAGATTAAGGCGCAGGGCTTTAAAAGCGCGCCCGCCGGCAAGCAAGTTGCGGCGCAAATAAATAAAATCAAACAACGCCTTGGCTTTTGATGCCCTATACACCGGGAATCCGCCATCTGCCGAGGTTTTATATCCGCAAAAAAGCGGTTCTTTAACTTTATGATAGCTGAAAAGACCCAGCGCATTTTTAAAGACCGCCGTTTTGTTAGCGGTAACAAGCGTAAAATTAACCGGCATCTCGGTAAGCAGATTGTGCCGGTAAAGTTCATAATCAAGGCTGAGGTACGCGGGGCTGTAAAATTGGGCGGCAATAAATTCGAGATACTGCGGCCATTTACCCCTGTTTTTTACAGCGTCGCAATACGTTCGGCTGGTATAAAGGCCTCTTTTAAGGCGTATTATGTCTCCGCGCTTCTCCAGTCTGGAAAGGAACACGCGCAAATAAACGGAGCTCAAATCAAAAACGCTGAGCCCGCCGATAGTGAAATAGGGCATGCGGGCAAGCTTTAAAAGTATTTCTTTCGGTTTGGATGTCATTTCAGATAATATACAAAAAATGATTACTTTTGGAAATAAGTATTAGGGATTTTTCTATTTCCCCCTGCGGTCCCGTCGTCCAGCGTTTTTGCTGTTTCTCCGGCTGTCCAGCAGTCTTTGCCGTTTCTCTCTGGGCCGCCCAGCCGTCCAGCTTCTTCGTCCCCATAGCAGTCCCGCACCCCTCCCTGCCCTAGCTATTGACAATACACCTTTTTTGGTGTATACTAAGATAGTAGTCTTTTGCTGTAAACCAAGTTAAGTTTATCAGGAGTAGGCAAGGGGTTTAGATGTATAAAGTAATTTATGCCATGTCGCAGCGGGGAGATATTTTTGTCAGAGATTTTATATTGTCATTACCGGAAAAAGCCGGGTCCAAGGTCGCGGAGCATATTAAATATCTTTCAGTAACCGGCCCGTTTGCGAAGCCGCCGTATATCGGTCTTTTGAGTGATAAAATATATGAGTTGCGGGTTACGTTCGGACACCTTGAACCAAGAATTCTTTATTTTTTTAATAAGCGCGATATTGTATTAACGCACGGCTTTTTAAAGAAAACACCAGCCGTGCCTCCGGAAGAAATAGATCGCGCGATAACTATTCGAAACGAGTATTTAAGTCAGCTCTTTTAAAAAGGGAAGGGACAAACAATATGAAGAGAAAAGAATACACACACGAAGATTTTGAGAAAGAATTTTTGAAGTCGCCTAAAATGCGGGAGGCCTACGAAACAGGGGTGACACAATTGCTTATAGCGCACCAAATAGCCGACCTGAGGGAGCGCAATCACATGACACAGGCAGAGCTTGCAAAAAAACTTCACACCACACAGCAAGTCGTTTCCCGGCTTGAGGGTGACCGTTATAAACCATCATTAACCACACTTGAGAGAATTGCGCGTGTGTTTAAACAAAGGCTCGAGGTGAAGTTTGTCTCAATCCCGTAATCCCGCGGCAAACAAAAACCCGGACAGAAATCCGGTGGAACACCCAGCCGTCTCCAGCAGTCCAACTGTCTCGCCGTTTCTCTCTGGCCGCCCAGCCGTCTAGCTGTTTTAGCTGTCTAGCTTCTTCGTCCCCGCAGCCGCCCAGCTTACGTATGGTTTTAAAGATAAGCGTCAAATCCGTAAGGAAACTCATGTCTTGCAGGCAGTTCCATTCTTTCCGATAAGGCCTTGAGAATGGACAGTCCCAAACTCACTGCTTTTCCGCCACTACAGCGTTGGCGGACCCGCCGAGTTGTGTGGCGGGAAGGATTGTTTGGGGGATTTTTTATAAAGGACTATCTTAGCAGGCAGTATTTCTTTCACATACGCTTCCTGAGCATCCGCATATCTCCGCCCTTCCTTTTTTTCCATATCCGTCATCTATGAAAAAGCATGTCCTCCTGAACAACCAGCCACTTCCACAAAGGAGCGAATTTTATAACTTTATCCCCAATCACCTCCTCTCCTTCCCTGTCCCCGCTTATCACAAGAAGTTTTGCTTCCTTAAATATGGATGCGGCTTTAAGCAAATTTTTAATTTCACGATCCCGTGTTTTAGGGGCGTCCATATTCCAGCACACCTGTATAAGCCGAGTTACCTTTAAATTGTCTTTAAGAATAAAATCAACTTCTTTGTGGTAGTCATCTTTCCAGTAGTACAGCTCAAGCCCGGGGTTGACGGCCTGTCTCCTTTTTAAGGCCAGAAATACGGCGTTCTCGGCGGCGCGCCCCGCGTTTTCCGAATTCCTGAACCCTATGGCGTTTGCCATGCCCGTATCCACGGAATAAATTTTACGGGGGCTTTTTTCCTGCTCTTTAATCTTAAAGGAAAAGCGCTTAAGAAAAAACAGCAGGTAGCTTTGCTCAAGATAGCCGGAGAATTTTTCAATGGTATCCGCTGATATCTGTATAAATTTTTCCGTAGAGCTGAAGGTGGTAAGCGAGGAAATATTGCTCATGTAAAACCGGATAACGGATTTAAGCCCCTCGTGCTTGCGGATTTTAAAGCGCCGGATTAAATCCTTGGCAACGACATCGTCGTAATAGGCAAAAAGCAGCGTTTTTTTACTCGCGGTAAGCGCTACCTCGGGGTATGCGCCGAAGTCCATGTATTCTTTAAGATATTTCGCCAGTTCCGCCTTTTTTCCCTCCAAACCGGCCGGCCCGGTAACTTTAACGCTCTTAAACGCCAAAAACTCCACGAACGAAAGCGGGAAAAGGTTTAAGTCTGCGTGACGGCCGGTCAAAAGAGTTCCCAGCTCTCTGCTTAACAATTTGGCGTTTGAGCCGGAAATAACAATATGCGCTTTGCCAAGTTCGCGCATGTAGTTGACCCATTTCTCCCAGCCTTCCACCTCCTGTATTTCGTCAAGAAAAAGATAAGGCTTTTTCCCGGGGGACATAAATTCCGTATAGGTTTCGAAAATAAGCGTAAGAAGTTTAACGTCCAGCGCGGGAAAGCGGGGGTCTTCGAGGTTTACAAGCAGGACATCTTTTTTGGGCGTGCCGGCTTCAATAAGCGCCTGTGCTGTTTGTTTTAAAACAAAAGATTTACCGGCCCGTCGCGGACCGGTTACCACGGCTATTTGCCCCGTTTTGATAAGTTCTTTAAGTCCGCCAACCGGCTCAGGCCTGAAAAAACCCGTATCCTGTGAATTCTCCCAGAAATTCCAATCGGCGAGTATACGGAAGATGTCGGTTTTATTCATATTGCTCCACAGTAAAATGTATTAGGTAAAATTATATAATTTTACCTAATATACTGCAAGCATTAGGGATTTTTCTATTTCCCCCTGCGGTCCCGTCGTCCAGCCTCTTCGTCCCCCGAATTACGCACCAAATCGGCCTATTCGGTAATTTTAATAAACCTGGCGTGAATGTCCGCAGTCAAATCGTCAATATAATAGTCAGGCCCGTTTTCCTGCGCCACCATAGCGCAGCCGCGCCCTTTTTCACCGGAAAAATACTCTTTCAAATTAGCCATTGCGTTTGCGTATAAAGGCTCCGATGAATAGCCGCGGATTTCCGCCGCAATAGCATCATGGTCGGGAGCGAATCTGAGCACAAAATAGGCATAGTACAGGTCTTTTGCCATTTTCTGCCTATCTTCCCTGCCGGTAAAAGTAGCGCATTTATGACAGACAAAAGCTGAAGGTTTAGGACAGCGCAGGGCGTATGTTTTTTTGCCGCGCCTAAAGCTTATTTTTGAGGCATATTTAAACAGAAAATCAAAATATTCAAGCCTGCTTACCGCCACTTCCCGTCCGAGAATATTAACATAGGCATCTTCCGGTTCCCTGATCGGCATTATAAAATCCAGTAAATATAGGGAACCCATCCGCCCACAAGCGTAAGTTCCGGAAGATAATCTTCAATGTCCCCCAGCACGCCGAAAAAATCAGACTCAAACCCCGTATTCTCAGGCAATCAATCCTCCTGCGCGCTCTATGGTTTCTTTCAGATATTCGGCATGGACGCGGCCTCTCGGCTGGAAATTATATAAGTCGAGGTAAAGCTGCAGAGCGGAAACAACGCTGAATCCGTTTATCTTCCGCATGTTGTGAAATGCCCCGTTGCGATAGAATGGCCTTATAAAATGAACATTTCCGCCATGCGCCAGTTTCTTAAGCTCAAGCTTCTGCCGGAGCATGGACAGTTCTTCCGCCCAGTTATCAAGCCGAAGGTAAATATGCGCTTCATCCGTTTTTACATAGCCCGTTATTAAATTGGCTCCGGCATGCAGTGTAAGAGCATATTTGTCCGCCGGAATAAGTTTTTTAAGCTTTTTAAGAAAGTCAGCATACGGTGTATAATAGACGTAATCCGTGTTTACTGAAAACTTGTACCATTTAACCCATTCAGACAGCAAAAGTTCCGTGTCAGCCAGCTTTGCATAGCTGACCGGGCCTTTTTCAGCCTTTCAATACAACCCATCTCCTGCATCGCGGCAATCACCCCTTGTGCCATGCCCAAGCTGACCCCACTAATACCCACAAAATCCCGCAGGACCCATTTCCGGTCCGGTTTTGCCAGCATTTTTCTTGCTAAAAGGGACGCCTTATCTGAAAATA
>CAZFMJ010000083.1:0-12251 GCA_964520045.1 uncultured Elusimicrobiales bacterium
GAACAGCGCAAAGGCGCAGGCCAAAAGCGGCTGGCCCCTTCGGGGAGGCCCACCCATGGCCGATTTCGTCGTTGCTCCTCATTCACACTGTTAAAACAGTGCTCAATCGTCGCGCCTAGAACTCGTCTCATGTTTGGGCCTCCAAATGACCAGTTATTTATTGGACACTACACTAATATCCCGGCTACAAGCAAAGTTCCGAATACGAGTATAAACCGGGCTGTTTTTTGGGGAAGCAGGGCAAGGTTCAGACTGCGCGCGGAATTTATCAGCTTCCATGCCGCCGGAATCGACAAAGCCGGAAGCAGAAGCCATTTCGAGTAAAACATAAATCCGGCGAAAATAAAAAGATACGGCACAAAGATCATGATGAAATAAAGAAACAGCGAATTTTTCACGCCTATTTTTTGGGCCATGGTGACGGCGCCGGCTTTTTTATCCGCCGCGCAATCGCGCATATTGTTCGCGTGCAGAATCGCCGCGACATGCATTCCCAGAGGGATTGAAAGAAAAAATGCCGGCGGCTCAAATCTGCCGGTCTGAATCAGTGCGGTTCCCACGGTTAAAAAAGGCCCGAAACATAAAAATATTCCGGCTTCGCCCAAGCCGCTGTATTTGTATCTCAGCGTTCCCCCGGTGTAAAAGTACGCCAGCAGTATTCCGGCGCAGCCCATTATGATCATGGGCAGTCCCGCCCTCGCGGACAGTATCAATCCGGTAACCGCGGAAAGGGAAAGAAAGATCGCGCTTGCATACAGTATTTGCCGCGGTTGGAACCAGCCGTCCACAAGACCCCTGTCGTCCGAATGCTCTTTAGTATCCAGTTTGCTGCGGAAATCAAAATAGGTGTTCGCAAGATTGCCTCCGGCATGCACCAGCATGGCGCCCGCCAGAGTGGCCGCAAACAAGGGGGGCGAAAATGCGGGGTCATGGGACACGACCGCTCCGCCCGCAGCCACCGGAATTACCGACGCCGGGAATGCCCACGGCCGCAATACCAGAATTGTTTTTTTTATGAAGTTCTTTGTGTCAGCGTCCATAAGTAAGTTTTCAGTTCCATGGACGACTCGTGGTTGGGCAAATCATGTAGAAGCGGCGTCAGCGTGGTTATCGAGGCGGCGGCCGCGGACCTTGCCTTTTCAAGACAGCCGCTGTTTTGAATAAGCCCGGATATCTCTTTCGCGGCGCACGGGTCGGGATAGGGCGCATTTTTTAAGCTTTCCGCAAGCGCATCCGCCGTATCCGAATGGTCGATGGCCATAAGCGCGGGCATGGTCAGCCTGCCGTCCAGTATATCCTTAAGCGCGTTTTTCCCCAGTTCCGACTTGTCCGATTCGAAGTCGATAACGTCGTCTATTATTTGAAAGCTTATTCCTGTTTCCATGCCTATGGACATGCATTTGTCCGAAAACTGCGGTTTGCCGGCCATACATGCGCAGGCAAAGGCGCACCATTGAAAAAGCGAACCTGTTTTAAGCGCCAGCGTTTCAAGGTATTCCTGTCTAGTTCGTTTCCGGTAGCGGAATCTTTCTTCCTGAAGCGCGCCCTCTGACATGCGGCCCACCGCTTTTATTAGGGCGTAGGCAATTTCCGGCGAAACGGAAAAGCACAGACTGAAAGCATGCGACACGACAAGGTCTCCTAAAAGTATGGCGCGGTTTATCCCCAGCATTTTATTGGCGGTCGGCCTGCCGCGCCTCATGGAAGCGCTGTCTATACAGTCGTCATGCAGGAGGGAAGCGGTATGCGTAAGTTCAGCGCAAACGGCTATTTTTTCGGAGATGTTCCTGTCAAGAAACAGGCAGTCTCCCATCAGAATTGTGAAGGCGGTTCTTGCCAGCTTTCCCGAGACGGGAAGGGAATAAGCGGGGCCGCTTCCGGAGACTGCGTCGCATTCGGAAAGCATCTGCAAAAGCATGCGTCTGACTTTTTCGGCGGATTCGCGCGCCGGTATGGCTGTCGGAACGGCTTGTTTCGTCATTTAACAGATTTTAGCAAATCTTTGAGCGGCATGGGCTGTTTTGGGCGGTTTTTTGCATTATTCGGGTTAACGGAGACGGAAGATTGACAGGGGCATATAATTGTATAATGAGATATTACTGCGCAGCTGTAACATTTCCGCATACATGGAGAACAAGATTATGAAGACAACGATAATTAAAAGTTTTTTTGGAGCGTTTTTATTTTTGGGCATTGCGAATTGCGCGTTTTCGGCGGATGCCGAGGTAAAGCTGACCACTAACAACGGTTCGACTAAAATGATAGTTCAGGACAGCGATGCGGTCACCGTTTTCAGCGCTGATTCCAACGGGAATACCGTGATTAACGGAACGGCTACGGTCGCCGGTTCAAAATTCTCGGTCGGAGTTATAGGAGTCAACGGATTTATCGTCGATACCGGAAGCGTCGGCATAGGGACTGCAAGTCCGGGGGCTAAATTAGAAGTGGCGGGACAGGTAAAGATAACAGGCGGCTCGCCGGGCTCGGGAAAGGTTCTTACTTCGGATGCAAACGGATTGGCGAGCTGGGTTTCCGCTGAAGTCATACCGGCAGGCGCTGTCATGTTCTTTAATTTGTCCTCTTGTCCCTCCGGCTGGAGCGAGCTCACGGCCGCACGCGGCCGCTACATAGTCGGATTGCTTTCGGGGGGAACTCTGGCCGGCACTGTAGGCAATGCTTTTACTACTGACCTTGAAAACCGTCCGGTGGGACAGCATAATCACACAATTACAGACCCCGGGCATAGCCACGTCATACCTAATGATAATGCGGGTGGGAACAGCAATACGGCAGTTGAAGGTTCTTTGCAAGGCGGGACGATGTCAACAGATGTAAACACAACCGGCATTTCCGCAAATAATTCAGGGTCGGTTGCGGGCACGAACGCCCCATACATCCAGCTCAGGGTATGTCAGAAGAGCTAATTTAAAAAACCGCTGGAACTTTAAATCATGGCGATACAAGCGGAAAAAAAACTATCTGTTATTTGCCTTGCGATATTCCTTTTGCTTTTGCCGGTTGTCCGCTCTTTTGCCGATTTTACCATCAACGGCGCTGTAGTAACTTTTAATAATAACGCCGAATTCAGAACTTCGGCGATAACGATTAATGCGGGAGGCGTTCTAAACTGCGGCAATTCAAAAATAACTGTTTCCGGAAATTGGGCGAACTCCGGCGTGTTTAACGCCGGGACATCAACTGTTGAATTTGAAGACGGCGCTTCAACTTCCGCAATTACGGGAACCAATGCATTCTATTCATTTGTTTCCGCCGCCGCAGGCAAGAGGATAACTTTTGCCGCGGGAATAACCCAAACGGTATCGAATTTGTTTTCAGTTACAGGTCTGCCGGGTAATTTTATTAAACTGAGGTCTTCCAGCGACGGCCTCAAATGGTATATAAATTTCCCGAACGGTCCGCAAACCGTAACATATGCGGATGTAAAGGATTCCGACGCTCTTGTTAACAGCGTAACGGCTTCCAGCTCCCGTAATTCCGGCAATAACAATGCGAACTGGCATTTCATTAACACCGTGCCTACGCTTAACTGGGCCGGCGGAACCGGTTACATTTCCGACGGCCTTAATCCTGAAACCGGCGTCAGGAGCACAAATTTTGTCTATCGCGTGAAATATACGGACGCTGACGACGAAGCGCCGTTAAGCGGTTATCCGAAAGTATATATTTTGGAAAGCGGAACGACTATTCAGGCTCTGGCAATGGATCTATACTCCGGCGCTTACGATACGGGGGCGGTTTATTCCACTTCAACGGCATTATCCGCCCCCGGCTCCAATTACGCGTATCATTTTGAGGCCTATGACGTCGTGGGCGCTGAGGCCGCGGGCGCGCCCGCGGCGGTTGTTTCCGGCAAACCCGTGGTGACAAACAATGCGCCTGTTTTGGCATGGACAGGGGAAACCAATTATACGTCGGACGGCGTTAATCCTGAAACCGGCGGCTGGAACACAAGTTTTGATTTCCGCGTAAAGTATGCCGATGCGGACAATGACGCGCCTTTAAGCGGTTATCCTAAGGTATATGTCTTAAAAGGCGGAACGACCGTTCAGGTTCTGGGAATGAACGGCGCAACCGCTAATTATGCCGCGGGGGTAAATTATTCCACTGCAATCGTATTATCCTCGTTCGGCGCCGACTATTCTTATCATTTTGAGGCTTATGATGTTTGGAATGCCACGGCCTCAGGTGTTCCATTGACGGCGATTAACAGTCCCGACGTAATAAACAATGCGCCTATTTTGGCATGGACAGGGGAAACCAATTATGCGTCGGACGGCCTTAATCCTGAAGCCGGTCATACACTAACAAGTTTTGTCTATCGCGTAAAATATACGGACGCGGACAATGAAGCGCCGTTAAGCGGGTATCCCAAGGTATACATCTTAAAAAACGGAACGACGGTTCAGGTCCTGTCAATGAATTTGTTTTCCGGCGCTTATAACCTCGGAGCAGTTTATTCCACCTCAACGGTATTATCCGCGCTTGGCGCTGATTATTCATATCATTTTGCGGCTTATGATGTTTGGTATGCTACTGCCGCAGGTTTTCCGGCGGCAGTGATTAATGCTCCTGACGTAACAAACAATGCGCCTGTTTTGGCATGGACAGGGGAATCCAATTATATCTCCGACGGCCTTAATCCGGACACCGGCGATATTTTGACAAATTTCGTCTACCGCGTAAAATACACCGATGCGGACAATGAAGCGCCTTCAAGCGGCTATCCGAAGGTCCATATCAAGAAAGGCGGGAATGAATTGTCCGGCAGTCCTTTTTCAATGACGGCTGCGGATGCCGCGGACAGCCGATATGATGACGGGAAAATATACTCCTATTCAACGACTTTGCTGCAGGGCGCGGATTACACCTATTATTTTGAAGCGCCGGACATGCGCGGAGCCGCCGCCGGAGGTATCCCCGCTTCCACTATCGACGCTCCGGACGTCGCCGGGATCGTCAAGCAGGGGAATTATAAAACCACGATCGGGGATAATTTGTTCAGTCCGAGAAAAGGCGGAACGGCCAAAATCAGGTTCCATGTCCCTTCCGCCGGCGGAGTGTCGCTGAAAATATACGACATGTCCCTCAAGCCGGTGCGTACGCTTTTTGAGGGGAATTCAATCGCCGGCGATTTCCAGAGAGATTGGGACGGCAGGGACGACAGCGGCCGGTATGCGGCGCCTGACGTGTATTTCCTGCAGTACACCTATCCCGGCGGAAAAGAAGTCAGAAAAATAGGGGTTAAAAGATAGTGATTGCTCAAGAGCTATGAAAATATCTAACCGCTCGATTTTCCAATCACTTAATCGCTTTTTTTCTCCTGCTTATTCGCTTCCTTGCTTACTCACTGTCCCGCTTTCTTGTTTGCTCGCTGTTTCCTCGCTCTGCGCCCAGGAGAGCGGAGCGTTTCTTAAACTGCCGTTATCCGCTCAGGCGGGAGGGATGGGCGATTCTTTTACCGCGGTTCCAAACGATCCGCTCGGCGTTTTTTATAACCCGGCCGGTATGGCTTTGTTCAGACAGCAGACGCTTTCCATCGTCCACCATATACATCTGCAGGATATCAGGGGAAATTCCGCCGGTTTTGTTTGCCCTTTAAAAAATTGGGCGGTTGGCATTGCCCCGACAATTTTTTCAATGAAGGAAGAGCCTGTTTACGATTCGCTCGGCAATGACACGGGGGCTGTTTTCGGCTATCGGAGGACCATTATGCCTATGGCCGCGTCCTACAGGACGGGAGACTGGGCTTTTGGTTTGGCGGTCAAATATTACGGCGAAGAAATAGATGAGCAATCCTCATGGACTACCGCCTTTGATGCCGGCGCCCTGTACAGGTTCCAAGACTGGCGGTTCGGTTTTTCGGCCCAGAATTACTTCGGCAGGGTATTTGATTATGACGTCGTGAAAATACAGCGGTTTGGGGCCGCTTATGACGGCGGAAAATATCTTCTGGCGGCGGACATTAAAAGGGAAGGCGAAGCCGGAAGTTTTCTCGGCGCCGGAGGCGAGGTCTCGCTGGCGGACGCGCTGAAAATACGCGGCGGCTGGAGGTTTAAGGAAGAGTTCGGAGGCCTGACTTTCGGCATGAGAATGGAGTTCGGCGGATTGGGCTTTGATTACGCCTTTTTAAGCTGCAGGGATATCGGAAGCACTCATAAAGCCGGGTTTTCTTTCTCTTTCGGGACAAAGACAGCCGAAAGGGCAAAGCCCCGCAGGAGTCTGAGAAGGAAACGTCCGGCCGCGAGAACCCCGGGGAAAACGCCGAGAAAGACAGCCGCGGCCGGGCCTGTAATAAAAATAAGAGCGGGGACTCCCGCGGCCGTAGCCGAGCTGGAAGGCAGAAATGTATCGGAGGCGGACGCTTCCGTGGTAACCGGATATTTAAGAGCCGCGCTTGCCAGGAACGGGCTGTTCAGCGTCATGGATAAAAATAATATGGACGCCATGCTGGACGAGCAGAAATTTCAGAGCGTCGGCTGCTCAGTGCAGGAATGCGGATTTGAAATGGGAAAACTGCTTAATGTCAAGGTTATGTTTGTGGGCTCTATTTTAAAACTTGAGGAAGATTATTATATCCGGGTAAATGCGGTGGATATCGAAACCGGTAAAATAATCTCCGTTTACGACAGTAAAGCGGTTTCGGACGCGGAATTAAGGTATGAGTGCCCGAAAATAGTGGAAAAATTACTGCAGTTCAATTCTTCCCCGGACTAACTATGAGCTTGCGTAAAACAGGGTTGCTGTTATTGGTTTCCGCTTGGTTTGCGGTGTTGTTTTCGCCGCAGCGCGCCGCTCATGCGCAGGAAACGCGGCTGTCGCCGGGTGTGATAGCGAATCCCCTTTCGTCCCAGGCGGATGCCGGCGGCGTTATACGGGGGATGAGCTCACCCGGAGCCATAGACGGAGAGAGAGGAAGTGTTTACAGGGAAAAAACGGGCAAACAAAAAGAAACGGTATCCGGCTTTCTGTCCTTCTTGTCCTTTTTGCTTGGTTATCTTGCAGTTCTTCTGCCTCCCGCGGTTTTTGTGATCTATCTCATAAATAAACTGAGAGAGCACAGGGGGATTAAAAACCGCGCAAGGCAGGAACTGGCGGCGGCTATTAAATCAAAAATAGACACTTTTAGGACGCAGGCGAAGGAAGATGAATCGTCGCTCGGGGCGATCGGAGCAATGGTTTGTCAGTACGTAAAATTGAAAGGAGATTTCCGCGCGTTCGATATCGACGAACTTCCGTATATCGCCAAGTTCGTGCCCGGATCGGCGCCGCTGGCTCCGCTTGTAAACTCCCTGTCGGGCGCTGAAACGCTGCAGCTGGCAAAGAAACTTTTTCAATCCAACGAGCTGCAAAAAAGCGCCGGCATTTTAAATGCCGCCGCCGTCAATGCCGCCGTCCCGGCCGAAGGCGGATGCGAGGAGGTAGTCCGTATTTATGAAACAGCCGGCCGTCTTGACGAATTTGTCGGCGGATACTGCGGGGGGCAGTCTCCCGAATTTTATTCCGCTTACGCCGGAGCGCTGATGAAAATAAATAAATACGCGCAGGCGCTGGGATTGCTCAAGCTTTCAAAAAAACTGTTAAGGCGGGATGCGCTCCGGATTTTTGAATTACACGTCAGACTGGGAAATTTTTCGCAGGCTGAAATACTGTTGGACGAAGCGCTGCGGATTAAACCGGTTGATTTGGGGTCGTATCCGGACGAAGGCGCCGGCGCGGATAAAGAGAAATATTGCGCGGAAGAAAACCGTGAATTTTATTATGAACTGGCGCTTTTTAGCGAAGGGAAAGGCGGAAACGAGCTGGCGGCAAAAATATACCGGGTTTTTGAGGACGCGGCTCTTCAATACAGGGATGTGAGCGAGAGATACGATAAACTTAAACCGGCGCATTCGGCGGAGCAGGAGTCCGGAGATTTGACCGGCAGGCCCGCCGTCCCCGGTAAAATCGGGAAAGAAGAGACGCCCGGTATTTTTTTGGAGGGATCGGCATCTCCGGCGCGGCCGGGCGGCGCTTCCGCGCGGCCGATGCTCCGGTCTCCGGGATGTGGAGACGAAGCATTGAGCGATGGCGAAGAAAAAGCCGGTTTCGCGGATTTGCCGGCATTAGGAAAGGTATGGCTGGACGCCACGTATGAGGTGAAAGGCGAAATCGGCGCGGGCGGCATCGGCGTCGCCTATGAAGGGTGGGATCATAGCCTGAATCGGAAAGTGGTTGTTAAAAAGATGCGGCGCGAATTGAGTTCATGTCCGAAGGAACGCAAACGGTTTCTGCGCGAAGCGGCGCTGGTCGCGCGTCTGAATCATCCCAATATCGCGGGAATCCATGCTGTTATAGAGGAAGACGGCGAAGTATATCTTGTGTCCGAATACATAGAAGGCAAGATGCTGTCCGTAGTCATAAAAGATCAAAAACAATTGACTTTGAAAGACTGCAAGTCGATTTTCGGCAATGTGTGCACGGCGGTCAGCTATGCCCACCATAAGAATATTCTTCACAGGGATTTAAAGCCCGACAATATTATAGTCGGCTCAAACGATTTCGCAAAAGTTATGGATTTCGGGCTTGCAGGCAAGCTCAGGGACAGACTTGCCAGACTTTCCGGCTGTCCCGCGGCTGGAACGCTTAATTATACGGCGCCCGAACAATACCGCGGAATAGCCCTGCCGGAATCCGATATCTATGCCCTGGGAATATGCCTTTATGAGTCGTTGACGGGAGAAATGCCGTTCAAAGGCGCGGATCTTCTGGATGAAAAGAAACGTAAGAATTACAAGGATGTGAGCTTAACGCTGCCGTCGCTGTCCGGTAAAATAGATAAAATTATATCGCAGGCCCTTGAGCCGGATCCGAAAGAAAGATTCAGCGACGTCATGAAATTCTATGAGGAGTTCAACAGCTTGTGATGATCCCCGGTAAAACCAGAGTGTTTCTAAATTCCGCAGCCGCCGCGGCTGTTGTGTTTTTGTCCTTTGCGGTAAACGTTCACGGCGCGGGTCCGCAGATAAAAAATGTGCGGTTTGAGCAGGACAAAACGGGGCTGGTGCATATTTATTACAGACTTGTAAATCCGGAACGAGACATGTTCGACGTCAGTCTCAAGCTTTCGGAAAATGGGGAAACCGGCTTTGATTCCTGGTTAAAATCCACGTCGGGAGACATCGGAGAGGTTTCAGGCGAAGGCAATAAGCATATTATTTGGAAGGTTGAGAAAGATCTGCCCAAAATCAACGGCTCAAGGTTTATCTTTACCGTGGAAGGCGTAAGCGTCAGCGTCCGTAACCGCAAAGAGGCGCGGCTGGCGGCGGAAAAGGAAAAGGCGCGGCTCAGGAGGGAGAAAGAAAAAGAGCGGCTGGCGGCGGGAAAGGAAAAGGCGCGGCGCAAAGAGGGGGAAAAAACGCGGCTGGCGTCGGAAAGGGAAGAGGCGCGGCGCAGGGAGGAAGAAAAGGCTCTTATGATGGTTTTAATTCCTAAAGGAGCATATCAGATGGGTTCTCCCGCGGGCGAGGGGGATTTTGATGAGCAGCCGAGGCATAAAGTTTATCTGGATGCGTTTTATCTTGACAAATATGAAGTAACCGCGGCGCAGTACCGCAAATTTACGCAGGCGGTAGGAGCATCGATGCCGGAACAAACATCTCCGGCGGCGGACAATAATCCGGTAACGCAGGTAAGCTGGGATAACGCGCATCAGTACTGTAAATGGGCAGGGAAACGGCTGCCTACGGAAGCTGAATGGGAAAAGGCGGCCCGCGGCGGGACCGATACGAAATGGAGTTTCGGAGGCGACGAGTCTATGCTCGGCGGATATGCGTGGTATAAGGATAATTCGGGCAATACAACGCACAGGGTGGGGCAAAAGACGCCGAATCCTTACGGTCTCTATGACATGCACGGCAATGTCTGGGAGTGGTGCTGGGACTGGTATGATAAAAACTATTACGGCAGTTCGCCGGAGCGCAATCCCGCGGGGCCCGCGACAGGAACCGCCCGCGTGATGCGCGGCGGCTCGTGGCTTCTCAACGGCAATAATACGCGGTCGGGTTTCCGTCTGAGGCTTAATCCGGCCAATAAGAACAATAACATAGGGTTCAGGTGCGCCATATAAAACCGTTTATAGCTACTCACCAGCAATGAACGCAGATGACGCAGATAAATATGATAAACGCAGACCCAGTCTTTCCTTGAAAAGCTTTGAGAATGGGTCAGTCCAAACTCACTGCTTTTTTCGATGTTTGGGACAGCGTTGTCAGCGTTCTATGTTTTAATAGCTGGGTAGTTACAACAGTTTTCTGACTTTTGGAACTTCAAATTTATGCGCAAGATGGTATGTAATGCAATCTTTCTTATTTCTGTTTCTGCCGCAGGTTTGGGCTTCGGACAGCAGGATTCGGCTATTTATAAAAAAATATCGCGCGAAGCCCAAGCTTCAGGTTTAAGAAACGCCCAATGGGGCGTAAGCGTAAAATATGCGGGCTCCGGCAAAGAAATTGTTTCTTACAATCAGAGAATGAATCTTGTGCCTGCGTCCACGCTCAAGCTTCTTGTGACCGCCGCCGCCTTAAACATCCTTGGAGAAGAATATAAATTTAAGACAAAAATTTATTACAGCGGCGAAATAGCCAAAGACGGATATCTGAAGGGAAATATTTATGTGGTGGGAGGAGGGGATCCTTCTCTCGGTTCCGATCTGGCGAAAGGAGGCGTGCCTCTAGCGGATTTAATGGCCTCATGGGTTTCCGCCGCAAAGGAAAAAGGTATAAAAATAATAGACGGGAGCGTGATAGCCGACGATCTTCTTTTTGACCGCGTCCCCGTTCCTGGCACATGGGTTTGGGAGGATATAGGGAACTATTACTGCGCTCCGGCCGGCGCGCTGTCCGTCAACGACAATCTTTACAGGCTTTATTTCGCGCCTGCGGCGTCGCTCGGCGCAGGCGCGGAGGTCGTCAGAATGGAACCTGAGATCCCGGAACTTAAATTTATGAATTTTATGAAAACAGGACCCAAAGGCTCGGGAGATAACGGCTATATTTACAATGCGCCGGGTCAGTATAACGCGATGCTCATGGGCACGATACCCGCAGGGGTAAAAGAATTTGCGATAAAAGGAGCGATGCCCGACCCGGCTCTTTTTACCGCGAGGCTTTTTACAAAATATCTTAAAGACGCCGGGATATTCGTGGCGCAGGAGGCCGGCAGAATATCCGCGCCCGCGGCATACAATGAAAACAAGCTCGTAACGGCGGTCGATTCGCCGCCCCTTAAGGAAATAGTTTTTATCACGAATAAGAAAAGTTTTAATTTTTACGCCGAAATGCTTCTTAGAGCGCTGGCGGTAAATAAAAGCGGCATAGGCAGTATTGAGGCGGGCATAGAGGCGGAGAGAGAATTTCTTTCGCTGGCGGGGATTGACACAAAAGAAATAAGACTTTTTGACGCGGCCGGACTTTCGCGGTTTAATATGATCAGCGCGGAAGGTATGACGGATCTGCTTGTGTTTATGGCGAATCAAGGCAGGTTTTCCGCTTATTATGAATCTTTTGTGGAACCCGGCGATTATTACGGATTCGGGCATATCAAAACATTCGGAATTAAGACCGAATTGGAAAAAAGACTGCGCATCAAATCAGGTTCTCTTAAAGGCGTGCGGAGTTATTGCGGATATCTTAAAGGTTATGACGGCAGGCTGGCCGCTTTTTCTTTTATAATCAATAATTATTCGTGCTCTCCTGAAAAAATCGAGCAAATCCATGAATCAATTCTTCTGAGTATTTTGCGCGAGTCGAAATCCGGTTCAAAGGGACCGGCAAAAAAATAAGCGGGAAATCCGGGTGTATGAATGATATAGAATATTTTACCGGCCCGGAAAAAAGGCGTTACTGCCGTCATTTCGCTTTGCCGGAAATCGGGCCTGCCGGCCAGAAAAAAATAAAATCAGCCAAGATCGCCGTTGTGGGAGCGGGCGGCCTTGGTTCGCCTGCGCTGTTATATCTGGCGGCCGCGGGCGCCGGCGGGATAGGAATTATAGACGACGGAACAGTCGAGATCTCCAATCTGCAGAGGCAGGTGCTGTATTCTTCGGAAATGGAAGGCAGGCGCAAGACCGAATGCTGTCTGCGGCGGCTTTCAGCGCTTAATCCGGAAATAAAAATTTCGGTTCATAGCGAAAAGCTGTCCGCTGAAAACGGCATGCGCCTGCTTGAGCCGTATGACGTCGTGCTTGACTGCTC
>CAZFMJ010000084.1:0-11659 GCA_964520045.1 uncultured Elusimicrobiales bacterium
TCCCATTCCGAACACGGCAGTTAAGCTCTCCAGGGCCCATGGTACTAACGCCCAATCCGGCGTTGGGAGAGTAGGTCGCTGCCGGTCTTATCCCTGCATGGGTTATTCCTATCTTGCAGTAAGTTGAGATGAACCGATTGCTCCGTTTTATTCTAAAATCCTGCGTAATCTGCTCTTTGATTGGGTTGGCGTCCGGAGTCTGTCCGCGTAATTTACGCGGGGAGGCAGGAATGGCCTCTTCCCGCCAGTTGTCGGAAAAAACTGTTGTGTTGACGGCGTTTTATCAGGAAAATATTAAGCAGAAATTCCGCTTAAATATAACCGGAAACGGTTCTCCGCAGGCCGCAGGAAGTTCAGGTTTAATAAATTATTCTTCCGAATCCGAAACCGAAATAGACGGCAAACAAAGCCGCAGCGCTTTATTCCTTAAACTGCTTGGCCAGCCGTGGGAAAATCTCCAATATTACGGGGCTTTTGGAATAGGGAATTGTTCGGTGAATATTCCTTCGGCAGCGGTTACCAGCACATTTTACGGCGATGCCCCCGGAATTACCTATGTGGCGGGCATTAGGTCAAACATCTTCCCGGAGACGGATGTCACGCCTTCTATAACCTTGGATATGGGATTGGGCTGGACGCGGGTTAATTTCAACCGTGTCGACCAGCATGCCGCGGGAAGCCGCGCCGCCGATCTACGGTTGGACGTTTACGAATATCATATCGGATTTTCAGCCGGCCGCCGTTTCGGCAAGACGGAGCCCTATGCGGGGGTGGAGATTATAAGGCGGCAGGTTAAGTTTAAGGATCTTTCTACGGGAAGCCGCGCCGGAGGAAAACTTGACGAGCCGTCGGCGTTTATCGGAATGAAGATTCCGGTATTTGAAAGAGAATCGCTGATTGCGGAAGCCGCGTTTTCCGGCGGGATAAGAATAGGGATAGGACTTTCGGTTAGACTTAAATAGGCGGGACGGTAGATGGAAGACGGTAAACGGAAGACGGAAAATAATAGAAAACGAGAAAAAATAAAAGATGTTTTTGTTTTGCCGTCTACCATCTCCCGTCTACCTTTGACCTTCTGACTATTGGGGACACAATATGAAACTGACTAAACAAGATAAAAAAAACCTGTCAAAAAAATTAGCCGAAGAATTACAGTCTGCCGGAGAGATTTTTTTTACCGATTTCAAGGGCCTTAAATTCAAAGAAATAGAAACCCTAAGGGGGAAATTGGCTCCCGCCAAGTGCCGCTTCAGAGTGGTAAGAAACACCATAATAAAACATGCGTTAAAGGGAGCCGGATTGGAAGCCGGCGGGGGAAAGGATTTGTTTAAGGGGCAGACCGCTTTGGTGGTGCTTAAAGACGGCGATTCGATCTTTACGGCAAAAATTCTTGCGGATTTTGGAAAGGATTGTCCGGCGCTAGCCTTAAAAGGGGGGTTTTCTGCCAGCCGCTGGCTTACTGCGGATGAGTGCAGACAGCTTTCCAGTCTCGGCTCCAAGCCGGAAATTTTATCCAGGCTTGTTAATAATCTCTATTCCTGCGTTGCTCAGATAGCGGGGGTCCTGCAGGCGCCTCTGCGTGATTTTGCGTTCGCGATCGGCGCGGTTGAAGAAAAGAAAAAACGGGAGGAAAAATGACGACAACCACAAAACTTGGAAAAGATGAAATAGTCGGCGCAATTGCAAATCTTACGGTTCTCGAACTGTCGGATTTGGTTAAAGCTATCGAAGAAAAATTCGGAGTAAAAGCTGCACCGGCAGCCGTTGCTGTCGCTGCTGCGCATGGGGCCGGCGCCGCCGCCGCTCCTGCGGCGGAAGAAAAAACTGAATTTAACGTGGTCCTTTCCGCTGTTACGGATCCGTCGAAAAAGATAGCCGTTATTAAAGTCGTGCGCGAAATCACAGGTTTGGGATTGAAAGAATCCAAAGATATCGTTGAGGGGGTGCCCAAAACGGTGAAGGACGGCGTTTCTAAGGCGCAAGCGGAAGAATTTAAAAAAAGGCTTACAGAAGCCGGCGGTGCAGTCGAGCTCAAATAAATATCGGGGAATAGAGGATTTTTATTTTTTCAGGCGGGAATGTGCAGCGCTTCGATTCCGCTCAGCGTTGCGGGCCTGTCTAACCGTTTTCCGGGTTTGTCACGACCCCCTAAAGAGGTGAAGATGAAACAAACTAATTTTGCCAAAATACCGCAAACATTGGAGCTTCCTGATCTTCTTGAAATGCAGAAACAGTCGTTCAGGGAATTTCTGCAGTTGGACGTGGCCCCGCCCAGCAGGAGAATTAACGGTCTCCAAGCGTCCTTTCTGGACGTGTTCCCGATAGAATCCGCCGACGGAAGCATAATTTTGGATTTTAAGAAGTATGAGCTCGGCGTTTCCAAATATTCAACTCCCGAAGAGGCGGCTGTGCGCGACGGAACCTATTCCGCGCCTCTTAAAGCGTATTTTACCCTTTCTGTAAAACAGCCCAGCGGTAAGCTCAAGCAGATGATAGAGCAGGACGTCACGCTGTGCGATTTACCGCTTATGACGGAAAACGGCTGTTTCATATATAACGGGGTGGAAAGGGTGGTGGTAAGCCAGCTGCACAGGTCCCCCGGCGTAATTTTTGAGGAAGACGAGGAAAAGAAGCAATCCACCCTCGGAAAGCAGCTTTATTTCGCAAGAATAATACCATACAGAGGCGCGTGGGTGGAGTTTGAGTTTGATCTTGCCAATGTTCTTTGGGTAAGGCTGGACCGCAAAAAGAAGATCCTTGCAACCACGTTTTTGCGGGCGTGCGGGCTTGAATCGAATGCGGAAATACTTCAGACATTTTATCCCACCGAAGAAGTAGAAATTAAGCCGGAGAACGCGAAAGATATTATCGGCCGGTATATCGCCGAAGATATCGCGGATAAAGCTACCGGCGAAGTTATCTGGAACCTTGACGAAAGGGCGAGTGTCCCCATAGACGACAAACATTTTAAAGAGTTCGTCGACAGAAAAATAAACAAAATAAAGGTCATAAAAGGCAATCCCAGACAGGAATCCCCGGCTATTCTGCTGACTCTGGAAAACCGCAAGGATCAGTCAAAAAGCGCGAGAGAGGCCCAGCTTGACATCTTTAAAAAACTAAGGGGGCAGGATTTTATCGTGAAAGATCAGGTTGATCAATATCTCGACAACATGATATTCAAGAACCTGAGAAAATACGACTTAAGCTACGTGGGGAGATATAAAATATTCCGGAAGCTTAAGCCCATTTTTGAAAAGCTGGAAAAAAGCTGGTCCGGCAGAAAATTTTCAATTCCTTCGGATAAAAGAAGAACGCTGTGTCTGGAAGATATCGTCTCCACTCTCCAATATCTCTTAGCCCTTAACAGCGGGGTTTCCGATCTGGACGGGCAGAAAAACTATTTTAATGTGGATGATATCGACCACCTGGGAAACAGGAGGGTCCGGAGCATAGGGGAGCTTTTGGAGAACCAGATACGGGTCGGCCTTGCGCAGATGTCGCGCAGTATACGCGACAGAATGAATAAAGAGGATGTTACGCAGACGCCGCGCTCGCTGATAAACGCCACTCCGATAGTGGGCATTCTTAGGAAATTTTTCGGAACCTCGCAATTATCCCAATTTATGGAGCAGGTCAATCCGCTTGCGGAAATGACGCATAAAAGACGTTTGTCGGCTCTTGGACCCGGCGGACTTAATAGAAAAAGAGCCGGTTTTGAGGTTAGAGACGTGCACTATACTCATTACGGCAGAATATGTCCCATAGAAACGCCCGAGGGCCCCAATATCGGTCTGATAACGTCTCTTGCCTGCTATGCGCGCGTAAACAAATACGGGCTGATAGAATCTCCGTATAAGAAAGTTGAAAACGGCAAGATCACGACCAATGTCAATTATCTTACCGCCGATATGGAAGATGATGTTTTTGTGGCGCAGGCTAATACTCCTATCGAAAAGAATAAAATTACGGCCGATTTGATATCGTGCCGGTTCCGTTCGGATTATCCTATGGTCGAGCCCGCCAAAGTGGATTATATGGACATCTCGCCGCTGCAGGTGGTTTCAGTTTCCGCGGCGCTTGTGCCCTTTTTAGAACATGATGACGCCAACCGCGCTCTTATGGGAGCAAACATGCAGAGACAGGCGGTGCCGCTTCTTACCGCCGAGCCGCCTTTGGTGGCCACCGGTATAGAAACCGCGGTCGCCCGCGATTCCGGGGCCGCTGTGGTAACAAGGCGGCCGGGCAGGGTAATCTATTCCGCCGCCGATGTGATAGCCGTGTCTCCCGACGATAAAAAAGACCCCGAGGTGGATATATATTACCTGACGAAATACAAACGGTCTAATCAGGACACCTGTGTAAATCAAACGCCTTACGTTTTCAGCGGGGAGCGGGTGGGCAGGGGAACAATATTGGGGGACGGTCCCGCCACCGGGTGCGGACAGTTGGCGCTGGGTAAAAATATTCTTGTCGGATTCATGCCGTGGGAAGGATATAATTTTGAGGATGCCATACTTGTTTCTGAAAAACTTGTAAAAGAGGATACGTTTACCTCTATATTCCTGCAGGAATTTGAGGTGGAGGCCAGGGATACAAAACTGGGCTCCGAAGAAATAACGCGGGATATTCCGAATGTCGGAGTCGAGGCGCTGGAGCATCTCGATGAAAACGGGGTGGTCATTCCCTCCACAATAGTGAAAGCCGGGGATATGCTCGTGGGAAAAGTGACGCCCAAGGGAGAGCAGCAGCTTACTCCGGAAGAAAGGCTTTTAAAAGTTATTTTCGGAAAGAAGGCCGAAGATGTTACGGACGCTTCCCTTAGGGTTCCCCCCGGAGTTTCGGGTAAGGTAATAGGGGTAAGGGTTTTCGTGCGAAGAGAAAAACTTCCAAAACCCGAAGAGAAAAGGCGCATAGAAGCCGTTGACGCCGACAGGGATAGAAAGCTCAAGATTTTAGGCCAGCAGAAAAAAAGCGCTTTGGAAGAACTTGATAACTCCGCAAAAAGCGCCAAGAGCATCAAAGAAGAGCGGGAGCAGGTGGAAAACTTTTACATAACTCTTGAAAAAAAGATCCGGGATGAAGCCGCAAGGGAGAAAGTTATCGTAAAACAGGGAGACGAACTTCCTGTAACCGTTAATAAGGTTGTAAAAGTTTACGTGGCCTCAAAGCGCAGGCTGCAGGTGGGCGATAAAATATCGGGGCGGCATGGAAACAAAGGGGTTATAGCAAAAATTCTTCCGGAGGCGGATATGCCGTTTTTGCCGGACGGAACGCCGCTTGAAATGGTGCTTTCTCCGCTGGGCGTGCCCTCCAGAATGAATGTCGGACAGCTTTTGGAAACCATGCTCGGATGGGCGGCTCGTCAGCTTAATATGCAGATGATATGTCCCGTGTTCGACGGCGCCAAGGAAAAAGAAGTCATCGGCAAAATAAAAGAGGCGAAGGATCTTCTTCGCTCAAAAAAGGTGCCGGAGCACTATCTTCCCACGGATGACTGCAGAATAACCCTTTACGACGGAAGAACGGGAGAGCGTTTTCAGGAAAAAATTACGGTAGGGTATATGTATATTCTGAAACTCATCCACTTAGTGGAAGATAAGATCCACGCCAGGTCAACCGGTCCGTACAGCCTTATTACGCGGCAGCCGCTGGGCGGAAAGGCTCAATTCGGAGGACAACGGTTCGGCGAAATGGAAGTTTGGGCGGTTGAGGGCTATGGGGCGGCGCATGTCCTGCAGGAATTCCTTACTGTTAAATCCGACGATTTTGTCGGCCGCACAAAAATGTATGAAAGTATTATAAAGGGAGAGCTTCCTCAGGCTCCCGGCGTTCCCGAGTCGTTTAAAGTTTTGGTAAAGGAACTGCAGGCCCTCGGGCTTAATGTGGATTTACTCAAGTCCAAGCCTGTTAAATCCAAAGACGAAGCGGCCGCGGATAAAAAGGCCGGCAAAGCTAAAGAAACGGCGGAAAAGCTCTCAAAATAACCGCGGAAAGCGGTTATTTTGACAATGACTGCAAGCGGAATGGTTGTTAAAATTTGCGAAGAAAATTTTACTGGAGAAAAAACAAATGGCAAGCACCGCTATTTCTGAACGAAAAAATACGGGTGGATCCAAAAAACGCAAAAAGCAGGAAGAGCTTAATTTTTTTGATTTTAACGCAATAAAGATAGAACTCGCCAGCCCGGAACAGGTTGGGAGATGGTCTTTCGGCGAGGTAAAAAAACCCGAGACCATAAATTATCGGACGCTTAAACCGGAGCGGGACGGACTTTTTTGCGAAAGAATATTCGGGCCCACGCGGGATTATGAATGTTCCTGCGAAAAGTACAGGTGGGTTAAATTTAAGGGAATAACATGCGACCGCTGCGGCGTTGAAATAACCGAAAGCAAGGTCCGCCGCGAAAGAATGGGACACATAGATTTGGCGGTTCCCGTGGCGCATATCTGGTTCTTGCGGAAAAGCCCGTCTAGGATAGGAATAATTCTGGACATGAAAACCTCGGATTTGGAAAAGGTCGTTTACTATGCCAGTTATATCGTCCTTGAGGATATGCTTGATCCGGCTACGAACCGCCCTGATTTCAGAACGGGAGAACTGCTTACGGACGCCCAGCTGAAAGATGCCCGGAAGAAACATAATAAAATCAAGGTGGGAATAGGAGCGGGGGCGATCCGCCAGCTTCTGGAGAAAATAGATCTTAAAAAGGAAGTTTCGCGGATAAGAGAAGATCTTGTTAAAATGCAGTCGGAAGTCGAGCGGTCCAAGTATATACGGAGATTAAGGCTGCTGGAGGGATTTCTGGAAAGCGGAAACCGCCCGGAGTGGATGATAATGACATCTCTTCCGGTGCTCCCCCCTGATTTAAGGCCTCTGGTTCCTTTGGAGGGCGGGCGTTTTGCTACTTCCGATCTCAATGACCTTTACCGAAGAATAATAAACAGAAACAACCGTCTGAAACACATCGAAGCATTAAGAGCTCCTGAAGTTATGATTTATAACGAAAAACGGCTTCTGCAGGAAGCCGTTGACGCTCTTATTGAAAACGGCGCGAGAGGAAAGGTGGTGCTTGGCGCCGGGAACCGCCCGCTTAAATCCCTGTCAGACATACTGAAAGGCAAGCAGGGAAGATTCAGGCAGAATTTGCTCGGCAAGAGAGTTGATTATTCGGGAAGGTCTGTTATTGTGGTGGGGCCCGAGCTTAGACTTCATCAATGCGGTCTGCCCAAAGAGATGGCCCTGGAATTGTTTAAACCTTTCATCATCCGCGAATTGATGAAGAAAGACAATCTTACATTAAAAGCAGCAAAGCGCATGCTGGAGCGGGTCAGCCCGGGCATATGGGATATTCTGGAATACGTGACAAAAAAACACCCTATTTTATTAAACAGGGCGCCCACTCTTCATAGGCTCGGCATTCAGGCTTTTGAGCCGGTGCTTGTTGAAGGCCTGGCCATACAATTGCATCCGCTTACTTGCGCGGCCTTTAATGCCGACTTTGACGGAGATCAGATGGCCGTGCATGTTCCTCTTTCGCAGGAATCCCAGCTGGAAGCAAGAATGCTCATGATGTCCACTAATAATATACTTTCGCCGGCTTCGGGCGAGCCCAAAGCGGCGCCGTCCCATGATATAGTTCTCGGCATAAATTATTTAACGAAAGTAAAGTCCGGAGAAAAAGGCGAAGGCGGTATTTTTGCGGATGATTCGGATGCGGTGTATGCGCATGATCACGGCGGGCTGGATCTTCACGCCAAGATCAAGGTGCGGGGTATAAGCAGTCTGTCCAAAGAAGGAGAAAATCTTAAGGATGTTTCCACGTGGCAGGATTTTACCACCGTCGGCAGAGTTATTTTTAACAAGGCCCTGCCCGGGAACATAAAATTTAAAAATCAGGCTTTCAGCAAGCGGAATTTGGGGCAGATGATAGAGGAGTTTTATAAAAATCCGAAAATCGGACATTATGAAACAGTGCAGTTTTTGGATAAAATCATGAGACTCGGCTATAAATATGCCACCGCCGCCGGTTCTTCTATTTCTATCTCCGACATGATAATTCCGAAGAGAAAAGAGGAGCTCATACAATCCGCCCGGTCTAAAGTCAAAGAAATAGAAAAACAGTCTAAAATGGGCGTGATAACCGAAAATGAGCGGTATAACAGAATTATCGACATATGGACCAGGGTTACGGATCAAATTTCGGACATAATGTTTGAAGAAATGCGCAGTCAGGAACTTAAACCATACGACCCGGATACGGCCAGATTTAATCCTATATTTATGATGGCGGATTCCGGAGCCAGGGGTTCAAGGCAGCAGGTGCGCCAGCTTGCCGGCATGCGCGGATTGATGGCCAAGCCGCAGAAAAAACTTACCGGAGGGATCGGAGAGATCATCGAATCTCCCATTCTGTCTAATTTCAGGGAAGGACTAACCGTCCTTGAGTATTTTATTTCCACGCACGGCGGCAGAAAGGGGCTTTCGGATACCGCGCTTAAAACAGCCGATGCCGGATATCTTACGCGCAGGCTTGTCGATGTGGCGCACAACGTTGTTATATACGAAGACGATTGCGGCACGATAAACGGAATCCAGATGCGCGCGCTTTCCAGCGGAGAAGACACCATAGAGGCTCTTGAAGAGCGCGTGACGGGGCGCGTAAGTCTGGAGGATATCAGGGGCGCGGGGAAAGACGGCAAAGGAAAGATCATTGTTAAAGCCGGAGAAATGATAACTCCGGAAACGGCCAAAATTTTTAAAGCCGAAGGATTGGAATCCGCAAGGGTAAGGTCGGTTCTTACCTGCGAAGCCCATTCCGGCGTATGCGCTAAATGTTACGGAATGAATCTTGCGTCCGGAAATTTAAGCGAAATGGGAGAGGCTATAGGCATAATCGCCGCGCAATCCATCGGAGAGCCGGGAACTCAGCTTACGCTCAGAACGTTTCATATCGGCGGAACGGCGTCCCGCGTGGTAGGAAGATCTCAGGCGGCGGCGCAGAACGCCGGCAAGGTTATTTATAAAGACATAAAGCTTATACGCAATCAGGCGGGACATCAGATATGCGTGTCCCGCGGCGGAGTTATAGCGGTTCAGTACAGCTCCGGCCTGGAAGAGCATAGGCTTAATTACGGAGCCAGATTAAAAGCGGGAGAAGGATCAAAGGTTCCGCAGGGAGAAATATTGGCGGAATGGGATCCGCATTCCATGCCGATTCTAACCGAGCACGACGGAGAGATACGGCTTCTTGACGTAAAAGAAGGGGTTACCCTGCACGAGGAACGCAATAAAATTACCGGTATAATCGAGCGGCGCATTATTGAACACCGCGAGACTCATAAAAACCCGAGAATTGTTATTGAAACCGCGGGCAAGGTGCTGGCGCACTATCCGCTCCCCACGGATACCATATTGATGGTTGAATCGGGGCAAAAAGTCAAAGGCGGAGACATTTTGGCCAAGATTCCCCAAGAAGTGAGCAAAACAAAGGATATTACGGGCGGACTGCCAAGGGTCGCGGAACTATTTGAGGCGAGGCGGCCTAAAAATCCCGCTATAGTTTCCAAAATAGAAGGAGTGGTAAGTCTTGGGACTTCGCCCAAGGGGCTTATAGAAGTTTTAGTGAGAAATGAAGAGACCGGACAGGTTGACACATATCCTATCCCGCAGGGAAGACATCTTGTTGTTTACGAGGGGGATATCGTTGGAGTGGGAGAGTCTCTTACCGACGGAGCGATTAATCCGCATGATATTTTGTCGGTTAAGGGCGCCAAAGAGGTTCAGGAATATCTTGTTAATGCCATACAGGAAGTTTACCGTCTTCAGGGTGTTAATATAAACGACAAGCATATTGAAGTGGTGGTGCGGCAGATGCTTGATAACGTTAAAATTGTTGACAGCGGAGGCACGGCGTTTCTTAAGGGCGAAATTGTGAACAGGGCCGTGTTTAAAGCCGAAAATGCAAAGATGTCGGCTTCGGGGCATCCCGAGGCTCAGGCGGAGCCCGTGCTGCTCGGCATAAGCAAAGCATCCCTTGCGTCGGAATCTTTTATTTCAGCCGCTAGTTTTCAGGAAACAACAAGAGTTCTTACGGATGCCGCCACTATGGCGCAGGTGGATTATCTTGTGGGGCTTAAGGAAAATGTTATTATCGGACATCTTATCCCCGCCGGCACAGGTCTTTCCGCCCGCAGGTTAGCTTTGGATGAAAAGGAGTGATGATGGTTACGATAAATCAGCTTGTAAGGTACGGGAGGCAAAGTTTGGCAAGCAGAAGCAAGGCGCCGGCGCTGCTTTCGTGTCCTCAAAGGCGCGGGGTTTGTTTGCGTGTTTATACGACCACGCCGAAAAAACCAAATTCAGCCCTTAGAAAAATTGCCAGGGTGAAGCTGACCTCCAAGGTTGAGATTACGGCATATATTCCCGGCGTGGGACATAATCTTCAGGAACATTCCATAGTTCTCGTCCGCGGCGGACGCGTGAAAGATCTTCCAGGCGTGAGATACCATATTATCCGCGGCGTCTTGGATTCTTCCGGAGTGGACGGCAGGCGGCAGGGCCGGTCGCTTTACGGAGCCAAAAGACCCAAGCAGAGCGGAGTAAAAGCCGAAGAACCGGCAAAAAAATAATTCAGCGGAAACATTAGAACGCAGATAACGCAGATGAGTATGATGAACGTGGATAGGTATGAGTATTTGGAAAAAAAACCGGAAGTTGATAATAAGGTTTTTTCAACTAAAAATCATGTTTTATCATAAAAATCAGCGGTATCAGCGGTCCATGTTTTATGGCTGAGTAGTTATTAAACAGGATAAAATAAGGGAGCAATTCGTATGCCAAGGAAAGGTTTAAGACCAAGGGATAGAAGAGACTTGCCGGCGCCGGATTTTAAATATAATTCGGTTCTTGTGGCAAGATTTATAAACAAAATAAATTTTCAAGGCAAAAAGAGCGCGGCCGAGCATGTGGTTTACGGCGCAATGGACATATTAAAAGAAAAATTAAAAGAAGATCCATTAAGCACTTTTACAAAAGCCATAGAAAATGTGCGGCCTCTCCTTGAAGTAAGGCCCAGAAGAGTAGGAGGCGCCACGTATCAGGTGCCGATGGAAGTTAAGGTTATAAGAGGCACAACCATAGCGATGAATTGGCTGTTGACCGTTGCGCGTTCCAGGTCCGGTAAAGCGATGAGTGAAAAACTTGCCGAAGAAATTGCTCTTGCTGTGAAAAAAGAAGGAGCGGCTTTTAAAAAGCGGGAAGATACGCATAAAATGGCGGAGTCAAACAGAGCGTTTGCCCACTACAGGTGGTAAGCAAAGAAGGTAATAAGAGGTCGTTGGTCACTAGTCACCAGACGGAGCGAGGAAACCAGTCGTCAACGTCTGATACACTAGACCGGTGACTTGGTGACTGGAGACTGGAATCTTGTGAGAATACAATGCCTAGAACAGTTAGTCTGGAAAAATTAAGAAATATAGGAATAATAGCGCATATAGACGCCGGAAAAACCACGACAACCGAGCGCATTCTTTATTACACGGGTAAAATACATAAAATAGGAGAAGTCCATGAGGGCACCACTACTACCGATTGGATGCCCCAGGAAAGAGAAAGGGGTATCACTATTACGGCTGCGGCTATCTCATGTTCATGGATGGAT
>CAZFMJ010000085.1:0-11561 GCA_964520045.1 uncultured Elusimicrobiales bacterium
GTATTAGTGTTGCTTAATATTTAGATTTAGCCTATTATGTGACACAGTTGCTTCTACCGTAGCATTAAGCTATATTGAAGGTTACCAATTACCAAAGCCGGATTCAACTGAAATTTGATAACATATTTAAGAAGACGGTAAATGGGAGAGACGGAAGAAGAAGATAACAAAAAAATATGTCCGTTTTTGTTTTGCTGTGTTCCTTCTGCGTATTATCCTGTTTTTTTTACCATCCACCGTTTACCGTCTCCCATTTACCTTTTTTTATTAATTTTTTATGAATGAACCAACGAAACTGCCGGAATGGCTCAAGAAAATGATCAGAGAAAATAAAGAAGCCATGCGCTCTTTGCCGGCATTAAAAATACGCGAAGAATTGTGCGGGAACCGGCTCAATACGGTATGTGAAACCGCCCTGTGCCCGAACAGAGGAAAATGTTTTTCAGCGGGGGAGGCGACGTTCCTGATACTCGGCAATATTTGCACGCGCGCCTGCGGTTTCTGCGCCGTTGATAAAGGCCTGCCCGCGGCTCCGGATCCGCAGGAGCCGCGGAGAATAGCCGGACTGACGCATAGCTGGAAGCTGAAATACGCGGTTTTTACCTCTCCGACCAGAGATGATATCCCTGACGGCGGCGCCGCGCATTTTGCCGAAATCATATTTGAAATGCGCAAAAAAACTCCCGGGATATTGCTGGAACCCCTGATTCCCGATTTTAAAGGCAATAGTTCCGCTGTTGAAACAGTAATAAAAGCGAAGCCGGATGTGATAGCTCACAATATCGAAACCGTTCCGCGATTATATGAGGAGGTAAGAAAGGGGGCGGATTACAGACAGTCTATTGAGATTCTGATTCAATGCAAAAAAACAGACCCGAAAATACTTGTCAAATCCGGAATTATGCTGGGCTTAGGCGAAACACCTACTGAAGTTGAATCGGCGTTTTCTGATCTTGCGCAAGCAGGCTGCGACATTGTAACCATAGGACAATATCTGGCTCCCTCAAAAAGCCATTGCCCGGTAAAACGCTATATTACGCTTGATGAATTTGCGCAGCTGGGGGAAAAAGCCAAAAAAATCGGAATTAAAGCAGTTTTATCCGAACCGCTTGCCAGAAGTTCCTACAAATCATTCAGCCTCTATAAAGAAGCAATAAAAGATGGTAAATGGTAGACGGGAGACGGAAAAGAAAAAAACAAAAGATATTTTTGTTTTGCCATCTCCCATTTAATTTACCTTTTACCATCTGTTTTTTTTGATTTGTTTTACCGTCTACCATCTCCCGTCTACCATTTACCCTCTTCAGGGCTTAAGCCTGTCCATCAATCTGGGAAAAGGTATGGTTTCCCGCACGTGCGGCAATCCGCACAGCCACCCTACTGTCCGCTCTATGCCTAGACCGAACCCGGCATGAGGAACAGCGCCGTACTTGCGCAAATCCAGATACCAGTTAAATGCCGTTTCAGGAAGATTATGCGCATGTATTTTTTCCAGCAGTACTTTGTAATCATCCTCTCTCTGGCCCCCGCCTATTATTTCGCCGTATCCCTCAGGCGCCAGCATATCGACGCAAAGAGCTTTTCGCATATCCTGCGGGTCGTTTTTCATGTAAAACGCCTTGCATTTGGCCGGGTACCTGTGCACCATAACAGGTCTGTCGAATTGATTTGAAAGCACGGTTTCTTCATCTCCGCCGAAATCATCGCCCCATTGAACATGCACGCCGCTTTTTTCAAGCATTGCGATGGCTTCGTCATAGCTTATTCTGGGAAAAGGTTTGGCTATTTTCTCAAGTTTGGAGATATCGCGTCCCAAAAGCTTCAGTTCTCCTCCGCGGTTTTTTATTACCTGACCGACTATGTAAACGATAAAATCTTCCGCGACATCCATATCGTCATCCAAATCGAAATACGCCATTTCCGGTTCAACCATCCAGAATTCAGTCAAATGCCGCCGGGTCTTTGATTTTTCAGCCCTGAAAGTAGGGCCGAAGCAGTATGCTTTTCCAAAAGCCATGGCGGCGGCTTCCATATAAAGCTGTCCGCTCTGGGTAAGGTACGCTTTTTGTTCAAAATATTCGGTTTCAAAAAGGGTAGTCGTGCCCTCGCAGGCGGCGGGGGTAAAAATAGGAGCGTCAATGAGCGTAAAACCGTTTGAATCGAAATAATTCCGCACCGCCCTGATAATTTCAGCGCGAACAAGAAGGGCGGCATGCTGCATCGACGACCTGAGCCACAAATGGCGGTTATCCATCAAAAAACCGGTGCCGTGTTCTTTGGGGCTTATCGGGTAATTTTCGGCTTTTTGAAGAATCTTTAAGTTTTTTACGGAAATTTCAAAACCCAGCTGAGACCGCTTGTCTTCCCTGACCATGCCTGTTACGATTATTGAAGATTCCTGGGTTGCCTCATCCGCAAGCTTGAATATTTCGGGAGATACGTCTTTTTCAAAAACCACGCATTGGATAATTCCCGTGCCGTCCCGAACCTGAAGGAAGTGCAGTTTTCCGCTGGACCTGCTGTTATAAAGCCAACCCTTGATTGTTACTTCTTTCCCTGCGTATCTGCCGATTTGACTTATATATGTATGCTCGATCATTTCTTGCTTTCCCCGCCCTTTTTTTTGTTAAGTTTATAACGCTCGCTGTCCGGAATAATCCCAAACGATACAAGCTTCACCTCCGCACGGATATCCTCGGAAGCATAATTTTCAAAAACATATCCCGCGCCCGGGGCATAGTACCGCACGGAACTCCCCGAATCGCCTCCGCTAAGCATGGTCACAACCTTCATGCTGTTGGAAAAACGGCCGGCGGGCGTATTTATTTTTTCGGACATAGATATGATTTCGCTGGAATCGGGATAATCATTCCATTTACAGCCTTTATTCGGGGGAATGGGATATTCTTTTCGTCCCCCCATCACAATGCCGTCGCTGGTAATCAGCCACTGCTTATTGCGGGAAATAGTGTAATTAACAGAAGTAGCCGTGCCCTTTAAATCCACCGTCATGCGCGCCTGCGCGCAGGTTTTAGCTTTTGTTTTTGAAACAGAAATTATTTCTATAAAAACTTTTGCGATACAGGGGAACTCGCTGCTTTTATAGGAATACTGCATTCTCAAACCCTTCTTTAACGGAAAGAAATCGTCCATTTAAACCGCCTTTTCAGTATGCAGCAATTCGTCATACCGCAATAATTCGTTAACATTTATTTTATATAATCATTCTACAATTAAATGCGTCTAAACGCTATTTAAGGTTTTAGGGGAGCTAGCATATGGATATTCTTACTATTGTCGGCTTTGTATTCGGCGGAATTCTTTTCGGTTTCGGCATCATGGCTACGGGCACGGCCTCGATATTCGTCAACTATCACGGCTTGGCCCTTGTTTTGGGCGGAACCGTATGCGCTACGCTGATAAATACGTCTTTCAGGGCAATACAGCAAAGTTTTGCCGCATTTGTGTCGATAATCAGAAGCTCTCCGCTCCCTTCAAATCAGGAATGCATCAGGATGGTAACCCAGCTGGCCGACACGGCCCAGCGGGAGGGGGGGCTGCTTTCACTGCAGAATGTAGATTCTGATTTTGCGAGCGGTTTTCTTAAACGGGCGATAACCATCGCCATAATGACCGGCGATGCCCGCGAAGCGCGGCAGATACTTGAAGAAGAAATCCGCCAAAGACGCATTTCAAAACAGGAAAACTGTAATTTTTACAGGACAATGGCGATATTGGCGCCCATGTTCGGACTGCTCGGCACGCTGCTCGGAATTATTGATGTTCTGAAAAACATGTCTGACCCGACAAAAATAGGCTCGTCCATGGCGCTCGCGATAACTTCCGCGTTCTACGGGATAGGCCTTTCGAATATGTTCTGCGTTCCGGTGGCGAACAAAATAAGACTGAGGGCGATTGAAGAAACGCAGGCGCTGGAATTAATCCTCGAAGGCGTTATGGACATTATGGCCGGAAAACTGCCGCGCCTTACCGAAATGCATCTGCGCGGCTATATTTCAGCGCGCAGCCATGGAAATATGGCTGCGGCCATGGCGGAAACGGCGATTGGTACGCCCGCTGCATAAGGGCTAGAGATATCGAATACTATGGCTCGTTATTTTGAAAGAGAAGAAGACCTTGAAAACGAACTCAACAGGGGAGCTCTGTGGGCCGTTACCTACGGAGACCTGATGAGTTATCTTATGATCTTTTTCATGTCGCTTTTCGTCTTCTACGGAGTAAAGAACAATAACGTCATAAGCCAGTTCACCATCAAGGGAGTTGAAGAATCATTCGGAAAAGAAACCAAAACCACCAGCGAGATTTTTTCAAAATACGGCATACAGCAGATAGCGAAAATGGAAGTATCGTCCGCCAAGATCCGCATGACATTTTTAGAGCCGGTTTTATTTGACGCCGGAAAAGCCGCCTTAAAAGAGAGCTCTATACCCCACCTGCAAAAACTCGCGCAAGTTCTTATAGAGCTCCCCAATGATATACAAATAGACGGACACACCGACAACCGTCCGATGGGCCCGCATTCCCAATACGCTTCAAATTGGGAACTTTCGGCGGCGAGGGCGTTCGCCGTTCTGCGTTTTCTGATAGAAATGGGGGTTCCGCCAAACAGGCTCTCCGCCCTTGGTTACGGCGAACAGCGGCCGGTGGAAACCAATGACACACCTGAAGGCCGGGCCATAAACCGGAGAATAGAGATAAATATCCTGCGGCATGAACTTTAGCCCGCGGCACTTACCCCGCCCATAATTCTTTTCCCCGACGACAAACTGCCGGATCGGCATTACCGGCCAAACCCATAAAAAAACGGTCACAATCTTGTAATAATAAAGTCGCATGTTTTGTTTATATATATTAGTGACATGAGGGCTCCGACTATATCTCATATATGAACAGAACTTATCTAAAATCCGCGGCTTGCCGGGGCGGGGGAGAATGCGTCCGCCTCTGCGCATCTATAATGCTTTTAGCGATAGCCTCCTGTCTGCCTTCGCAGTTGTTTTCCGCGGTGCTGGAGAGCTCGAACTTTACGGACCTGAACGGAAACTATAACCAGGGCGGAAAGAAAATAACGTCTTCGGGATTTGAAAACATAACCGCATTTGAGGAGATCGGAGCTTCGGCGCAGACTTCTCCCTCCTTCACGGCGAGAACCGGAATAATCGGAAAACAGCCTATCCCGGCCAGAATAAACGACTTGCGGGTAAACACGGTGTCGACCTTCAGCGTTACTTTGGAATGGACGGCGCCGGCCGGAGACTGGGAAAGAGATGCCGCTGATGTGACCCGCTATATACTCCGCTATTCCACTCAGCCTATTCTGACTCATGACGATTTTTCCAACGCCGCCGCCTATGCTCAAAACTGGACGCCTCTGACGCGCGGTTCCGCTGAAAATCATGTCGTTTACGATCTGTATTCCGGCACGACGTATTACTTTGTCGTGGAAAGCGTCAACGAACATATCGTGAGATCGGAGCGCTCCGTGCAGGCGTCCACCTGCACCAAACGCGCGACAAACCCGCGGCTGGCCCAAATATACAAATCCTCGATTGCCGTAACGTGGACGTCCGTCGAACCGGTAAACGGCTATGTCCTCGAAGCTTCAACCACGTCGGATTTCGCCAACGTGGCGCAATCATCGTCGACATTGAGCAGTTCGCTGACAATGCTTACTCTCTCCGGTCTTGAATTCAACACCACCTATCACCTGCGCCTGAACGCGCGGGAACTGAACGGCCCGTATTATGCGCTGACGACTCCCGCTTCGACGTCAACGCTTGCCAATGAGCCGGGATTAGCGTCTCCGGTTTTCACGGAAGTCTGGCTCTCGTCCATAACGGCGCAATGGACGGCTGGAACGCCGCCGAACCATTCCGGAACGGAGTACATTCTGGAGGCGTCTTCGGCATCTTTCCAGGCGTCCGCAAAAATTATTTCAAAAACCGCCGCCGGATTGTCCGCGGCCGCCGACACATTGCTCGGAAACACCACTTACCAGTTCAGGGTGAAGGCTGTCAACCAAAACGGCGTCCCGACCGGATATATAACGCTGGGAGCGACCGCCACTCTGGCCTCCCCGCCCATAAACATAGCGGCCTATTCAACGACAGTCGGCTCGATAAAAGTCGCGTGGACCCCGACGGATGCGAACGGCTATATTCTTGAAGCCTCCGAAACCGACTTTGCCGGCTCCGTTGTTTATTCTTCGGCATCGCTTTCGCAGAATGCGGATTCACTCTCAATAAGCGGATTAAATGCGAACACTACCTATTACTTCCGCGTCGGCGCATATAACTGCAATTCGCGGATAACTTATTCCTTGAGCCACGCGACGTCGACTCTTTCGGTGCCTCTCACCTTTGCAAGATTTGCGAACGTATACGTATCCACCGTCGTAGTGGCGTGGAACGCGCTGCCGGCCTCGCCGCAAAGTCAGACGGCCGAAGGATATCTGGTTGAAGCTTCGACAGCCCAGGATTTTACCGGCGTAATATACGCTTCGGCCGCTTCAAAAATAACTTTAAACACCTTGGCGGTCAACGGACTCGACCTCGGCACGACCTATTACTTCAGGATCGGAACGCTTAACTGGAATGATGTCCCGAATTACTACGCTTTCGGATCGACATTTACAAAATACGGCTTAATGATAAATAACTTCAGGGCTTCGCCTGATTTCAAGAAAATAATACTTGAGTGGGATCCGATCGACGAGGTGAACCCCCTGTTCTCCAATTACCAGATATACCGTTCATCCGTATCGGGATTAAACGGCGAACTTGTCGCCCAAACTACTCACAACATATACATAGACACTGCCGTCATCGTCGGAACGACTGATTATTACCGCGCCAGCATACTGCTTACCAACGGCACGGAAATAGCTTTCAGCCGGCAGGTGCAGGCATATATTATAGCCGCGGTTCCGCTTCCTCCTTTAGCATTGGATATAAACAACACATCCCCGGCCACCGTGACTCTCAACTGGCTGCCTCCGGCCGCCTATATAAACAGAGTAATGTTTCCGGATCCGTTCAATCCCGAAACGCCTTCGGAAATTTTCGTTTACCGCATCTACCGTTCTACGCAGCCCAGAGACGCGCCGTGGATGCTGATGGCGGAAGTATCGTCAACGACATTATCGTGGAGCGACACGGCGTTAAATCCTGAAGACGATTATTATTACCACGTTCTGGTGGCCAATTCAACGGGTTTATCCGGAAAATCCATGATCCGGTCGCGGATCTCGAAATGGGGCTACGTCGTAGCGGCCGATAATAAAACCATGCTTGAAATTCCGCTGGATTATTTGACCCCTTACATCGACAAGGCCAGAACAAACAATCTCAATTCCGTATATTCGCTCAATGTTTCAAGCCATCCGGAAGAGCTCGGCGGCAGGGTCCTGAAATCATTGGAATATGATTCATACCGGAGCGGACTTGTTCCCGAAAACATAAAACTGGGAGGCTGGGCATATCTGCATATGTATTTTGACAAAGCCGGAAGCGTCATTGTTCCATCCGGAAAAGGCGCCTTGGCGGCCCAGCCGGCCGCGATAGTGCCGACCTCCGACCAAATCAGCATTTACTGGCATAACGGCTCAAAATGGCTTCAGCTATACGGCAAGGCCGACGGCGCAAGGCAGGAAATCACTATCAAAACCGCCATGCTTGGAAAATATCAGCTCCGCTCCGTAGAAAGATTGGGCGGATTCAATATGGACCAGGCGGGTCTTTCAAACCGGCTGATCACTCCCAATAACGACGGGAAGAATGATGCGGTAACGATTATCTATGACAACCCGCGCGACTCTTTTGTAAGCGGCAAGATCTATGATTTAAAAGGCGCTTTTGTATCGGAAATGAGAAGCGGAAACATCACAAACACGATTGAATGGGATGCGAAAGCCAACGGACAAACCGTTCCGGGCGGCGTTTACATATTCCAGATTGAAGCGGAAAGCAAAGTCTATAATGGAACTGTGGTGGTGGTAAAGTAAATGTATACATTAATGCGGGGCATAAACGAACGGCAAAATGGGTATGATGTCCGATATCCGGAAACCCATATTTACGCTCCGCTAAAGCAGAGGTGGGTTATGAATACAAAAATTTTAAAATCGATAAAATTAATTGCTCTGCAAGCCCGGAGAATATTATATCCGGCCGCCGATTCCATATCGGCAGGCCTATTGTCCTGCATAACATTGTGCATTTTTTCTTTGACAATGTTTCAGACCGCTTATGGCGCTATTCCCCAGACCATAAACTATCAGGGGTTTCTTATTGACAAAAACACCAATCTGCCCGTGGACACCGCGCAAGATGTGATATTTGCTTTCTATACCGCCGAAACAGGCGGCTCTCCGGCTTATACGGAAAGCAGATGCAATGTGCCCGTATCAAAAGGACGCTATGAAATTGAAATAGGCATGAGCGGAGGCATCCCGGCATCCATATTTCAAAATAACACCTCGGTATGGATGGAAATCCAGATAGACCCCGACAATAGCTGCAGCGGCTCTTATGAAGCGTTGTCGCCAAGGATAAAAATGCAATCCGCAGGCTATGCCTTTGAAGCTCTGCATGCATCCACCGCGTCCGCGGCTTCCCCCAGTTTCGCGGCGGATACAATAACAACGCTTCCCGCGACTTCAAACGGAGGCATTACAATATCATCCAATGTATTGATAAACGGCTATGCCACTATGGCGGGATTTGCTTCCGTACCTCCAGCTCAGCGGGGCAGAATTTATTTTGATTCAAATGCCAATGGAGCGTTAAAAATCAGCCTTGACGGCAGTAATTTTGTGTCTTTGGCCACCGGAACAGCCATAGGAATGTCGCAGGTAATCGCCAATACCATGGAATTCAGCGGAGATGGAAATGCCAATCCCCTGAAACTGCTCGCTTCGTCGGTAACTTTGCAGGGCAATATCTTCAACACTGGAGAAAATCTCGTGAAACTCAGCGCCGGACTTCTGCCCGCCGTGGATGCAAGCAATTTATTTAATTTGCGCGCCGCGCAAATAGCATCCGGCACATTCGGAGACTCCCGCGTTTCCATCTCCACGGCGGCTGTAGCCGGTTCATGGGCCGCATCGCGGATAGCGGCCGGGACTCTGCCTGCGGACGTGCTTGCCTCCTCAATAGCCGCGGGAGCGATAAATTCTCCGTCGCAGATAGCAAACGGCGTTATATACGGACAAGCTATAGCCGACTCAACCATTACCCTGAATAAATTTCACCCTTCTGGATGCGCAAACGGCCAAATTGCCAAGATTGTAGGAGGCGTATGGGCATGCGGGAATGACGACGGAGGCTCAAGCTACGTGGCCGATGAGGCAAGCTTGCAATTATCGGGAAATATATTTTCCGCCAAACCATCCTCCGTGACATTGATGGGAAATATGTTCAACGCCGGCGACTATCTGGTAAAACTTGAAGCGGGAAAACTGCCGGCAGTGGATGCGAGCCAGATCAGCGGGCTTACCGCATCTCAGATACCCGGTTTATCCGCAGCCAAAATAACTTCAGGCGCATTTGACGACACCCGCGTTGCCATAACAACAGGCGCGGTAGCCGGTTCATGGGAACCCGCCAAAATAGCCGCAGGCGCATTGCCGAACAGTGTTGTAGTTTCTTCCATAGCGGTTAATGCGATATCTGATGCAAGCCAGATTGTTGATTCAGCGATAACTTTGACCAAACTTAATCAAAGCGGATGCGCTAACGGCCAGATTGCAAAGTGGAATAACGTAACCTCAAAATGGGAATGCGCGAATGACAACGGATCAGCATACACTGCCGATGAAACAAGCCTTCATCTTACCGGCACCGTGTTTTCAGCCCTTGCATCTTCGGTAACGCTGATGGGCAACACCTTTAATGTGTCTGATAAACTGGTTCAATTAACCGGCGGTTTAATTCCCAGTGCTCTAATTGACACTTCCTCGGTTACCAAATTAGGACCGACTCTCGAGGCAAGCGAGATTACTTCAGGCGAATTTGATTCGACAAGGATACCCAATCTTGACGCAGCCAAGATTACCTCCGGCATGTTTGATAATCTGCGCATCGACGCTTCTTCGGTAACCAAACTCGGTCCTACGCTTGAGGAAAGCGAAATACCCAGTCTGGCGACATCCAAGATAACAGGTCTTGATACCGCATTGGCGGGCAAAGTCTCAAAATCAGGCGATTATATGAGCGGGCAATTAACCCTGAGCGGCTCTACGCTGACCGTAGCCGGCCCTGAATTTTCAGTGGGCGTCTCTACCTTTATAGTAGCCGGCGGCAAAGTGGGAATAGGAACTGCCAATCTGGTTGAGAAATTTACGGTTGACAACGGCTGGCTGAAATTTAATACGGCTGCAATGGGTATAAAATGGGCAGACGGCACCCAATCCACGACCGCAGTTCAAAGCGGCGGAGGCGGATCTACATATTCAGCCGATGAAGCAAGCCTGCAATTATCGGGAACTATATTTTCCGCTAAACCCTCGTCCGTAACTTTAATGGGCAACACGTTCAACGTATCCGACAAACTGGTTCAATTAAGCGCAGGCTTGATACCCAATGCCTTAATTGACGCCTCTTCGGTCACCAAACTCGGTCCGACCCTTGAAGCCGGCGAAATACCCTCTCTCGATGCGGCCAAAATCACTTCCGGCGAATTCGATTCGGCAAGGATACCGAACCTTGATGCCGCCAAGATCACCTCCGGCATGTTCGACAATCTGCGAATCGACGCTTCTTCAGTCACTAAGCTCGGTCCCACGCTTGAGGCTGCTGAAATCACTTCAGGCGAATTTGATTCAGCGAGGATACCGAACCTTGATGCGGCTAAAATAACCAGCGGAGTATTCGACAATCTGCGTATTGACGGCTCTTCGGTTACAAAACTCGGTCCCACGCTTGAGGAAAGCGAAATACCCAGCCTGGCGACATCTAAAATAACCGGACTGGATACCGCATTGGCTGGTAAAGTCGGCAAAGCAGGCGACACTATGTCGGGTGATTTGCAAATAGGCATGGTCACCGCATCAACTTATACCACTGAAGGCTCCATCGTATTTGCCAACCGCGGATCAGCGCCCACGGTAAGGAAAGGTGCGATATATTTTGACACTGCCGAGAATGCCTTGCGGTTAAGCCTTGACGGCGCCGGTTGGGTTCCCATCTCTACGGGCTCAGCCGGAGGCGGTATCAGTTCAGTTTTGTCAAACAGTAATCAGTTTACCGGAAACGGAAATTCCACAGCTCTGACACTGCTTGCCTCATCAGTGACATTGATGGGCAACACGTTTAACACCGGCGATAATCTCCTTCGGCTCAGCGGCGGTTATGTTCCGCTGGCTAACCTTTCCGGCATAACCAGCACCGAGATATCAGGCACGGCAGGCATAACTAAAGCGCAGATATCCGATACAGGCGCATGGGGAGTAGCTGAAATTCCGGGTCTGCCCGCTTCGCAGATTACTTCAGGCCAATTCAACGATAATCAGGTCGCGATAACCACCGGCGCGGTATCGGGTT
>CAZFMJ010000086.1:0-11315 GCA_964520045.1 uncultured Elusimicrobiales bacterium
TTTTACATTGCAAGATGATACTGCCTTGGGTAACATTTTAGCTTGCGCGATACGTCCCCTTGACTATGCTTGATTTTCAGTGTACACTATAAATATGAAGTTTGAGTGGGATGATAAAAAAGCGGAACGCAATACCCTTAAGCATGGAATCAGTTTTGAGATGGCAGCATTTGCTTTTGACGACCCCTACGCTTTAATAATGGAAGACGTAAAACATTCCGCGCATGAGCGCAGGCAATGGTTAATAGGCGACTCGGGTGATAGTGTTTTAATCGTTGTGTTCACAATACGCACGCCAAGAGGGAATGTAAGGATTGTCAGCGCGCGGCGAGCGAATCGCCGCGAAAGGAGAATGTATGAAGAACTCAAAGGAATTTGATTTTTCCAAAGCGCGCCGGGTCATGCCTCAGGAAACACTGGCTTTTAAAAATGCCATCGAGAAGACTTTTCATGTGAAGCGTCCTTCGCGGGGGCGTCCGCCTAAAGGCATTGATAAATACCGTGATGTCCATATCCGGCTCCATCCCAAAGCATTGGAATGGGCGCACGCCCAGGCAAAACATCGCGGGATCGGCTATCAAACGTTTATCAACGAAATGCTCCTGCGTCACGCCAACCGGTTTCCGTAAGGATTGGCGCAGTTCCCTGCCGCCTCTTTATCCCCGTTCTTCCTTTCCGTCTCTCCGCCTTCGTCGGAGGACGAGACCTCGCCATGGTGTTTGGCGGGCAGCCTTCAGCCTAAACGCCTTCAGTCTATCTCTTAAAAATGGTAAAATGTATCATCAGGATTTTCCGTTGTTTTAATCTGAAAAATGCAATTACGCCCTCACCTTTTATCCTCTCCCCGAGGGAGAGGGCGGGGAGAGGGGGATGCATAAAAAAATTCAGCTTTTTGATACGATAAACATGTTTCAACTGCAGTTTTCGGGTTAATCAAGTATAGTGTTTCCTAAGTTTAGAGTTTTGAGTTTGGAATTTTAAATTTATTCTTAAGTATCTTGTCCCCCGATTACGGAATTCATGAAAAATCCTTATTTCCGCGCTTTTGTGAAGGACAATTTCCTTGTTTTTATAGGGCAGATACTTGTTCTGGCAAAACCCCTTATTATCGCTCCGTTTGTGATAAAAACCATAGGTGTGGAAACCTTCGGTGCGTATGTGCTGATATTATCAATGGTTGGGTTTATAATAGGCACAGCGCCTTTGGGCACAGGGTTTCTTTTCCGAAGATTCGCTCCTTCGGAAACAGATTTGGCGGCAAGAGGAAATCTCTTTTACCGGCAGTTTGTTTTCCAGCTATTCAGCATTGCTTTATGTATTTGCCTTCTTCTGATTTTCAATAAAACAATAAAAGCCGCTTTATTCCGTGATGCATCTGATTTTAGTATGATTTTTCTTGCGGTTTACACCCTTTGCTATCTTATTTACGGACAAGCAACCACCTATTTCAGGTATACCGGAAGAATGCGGAATTTTGTCTATGCTACCGTTGCGTTTCCGTATATCAGCATAGCAGTCATAGCGCTTGCATATTTTGCCGGAATTAAACTGAATATTAATTCCCTTCTTCTTGTGGATATTTTTTCTTTAATTGTTGTGGCTGCCGTATGGGGAATAAAAATATCATTAGAAATCGGCTTGAAACCCCGATTGCCGGAACTGATAGAGCTTAAGAAGGATCTATCACTGGGTTTCCCGGGTGTTTTGTCTTTTTGGACGGATTTTTTTCTCAATACAAGCTCCCGTTATATTATTTCTTTTTTTATTTCATTGGCCGCCGTAGGCTCTTATTCCGCGGCTTTACAATTGGGCTTTATCGCTTCCGTTTTACCAAGAATTCTTGGTGTTGCCATACCTCCTTTGCTTGCAAAAGCCGTTGATTCAGGCAATTTAAATGAAGCGTCAATAATGATCGATTACGCAATAAAAGGCTTTTTGACAATTGCTGTTCCATTCTCCATTATGAGCATTTTTTTTGCCAAGCCTGTTCTCTCGCTTTATGCCAACAAAATTGTGGCGGACAGCGCTTACTTTCTTATTCCGCTTACGGCTGCTTCCTGCGTGTTCTACGGCCTTTCCAATCTATTATCTATAGCGATGTCCATTTCTTTAAAAACAAAAGATATTTTTTGGGCCAACCTTACGGCCTCTTTTTTAAATGTGGGGATTAATTTAGCCGGATTGTATTACTGGAGAAGTTTGGCGGTACCCGGCCTTGCGGCAATAGCCGGATATGCCGTAGTTTTTGTGATGCTGAAGAAAAAACTTCCTGAAAGCTGGAACATTTCACTTAACACTGCGTATATTCTCAAATCCGGATTGTCGGCTTTCACCGCGGGGATATCAGGTTATGCCCTGTTAATGTTTCTAACTAAATCAGGCGCAGGGCTGAGATTGATTATCGGCCCTGTTCTTCTTGTTACCCTGCTTATTCATACAGCGATTATATTAAGCGTGAGAGTTATCAGTAAAAAAGAAATTGAATACGCAAGAAACTGCTTTAAACTTGCATCCGCTAAATTTAGCGTCTTATCCGCATAAGAATGAAAATTAAACCTATAAAAATCAGCTCTAAAATAATCGGTTTAAACAAACCTGTTTTTATTATTGCGGAAGCCGGCGTAAATCATAATGGCAGTCTGCATTTAGCTAAAAAACTTGTTTCGGAAGCCAAACGCGCTGGAGCCGACTGCGTAAAATTTCAGACTTTCAAGGCGGAAAGGGTTGTTGCGCTTAACGCGCCGAAAGCCGCTTACCAACTGACAGTTACGCCTAAGAAAGAGTCTCAGTATGAAATGCTGAAAAAATTGGAATTATCCGAATCCGGCCATAGGAAACTGGCGGATTACTGCAAAAAGCAGAAGATAATTTTTTTATCAACTCCTTACAGCAATGAGGACGCTGATTTCTTATCCGAATTGGGCGTTCCGGCTTTTAAAATAGCTTCGGGGCAGATAATTGAACTACCTTTTTTACGACACCTTTCGAAAAAGGCAAAGCCTATACTGCTGTCAACCGGCATGTCTACCATGCGGGAAGTTGAGCAGGCCGTCAAAACAATAATGGATGCAGGAAACAATAAAATCATCCTGCTTCAGTGCACCACAAACTATCCGTCAAGAATTGAGGATGCTAATTTATCCGCGATGGCTGTAATGCGCGAAAAGTTTAAACTGAATGCCGGTTACTCGGATCATACCATAGGCTCTGCCGCGGCGGTTGCGTCTGTCGCGCTGGGCGCATGTGTTATTGAAAAACATTTCACGATCAATAAGAAACTGCCGGGGCCTGACCATTCATCCTCGGCTGTCCCCGCTGAATTTGCCGCCATGGTCAAAGACATCCGGCAGGCTGAAAAAGCATTGGGCAACGGACGGAAAAAGCCGTCCCGAACTGAGGCCCGCAATATCAAGGGGATGCGCAGAAGCATCGCTGCTAAACTGCCTATTAAATCCGGCTCCGTTATTACTCATGAGATGCTTTGCTTCAAAAGACCTGCCACGGGGCTTACCCCTGCCTTGGCTGATAAATTAGCAGGAGCAAGGGCAAGACGGGACATCCCGCGGGATTGTTTTATATCATGGAAAGATATTAAGGTTAAGCTATGACCTCCGACATTATAATCCGCAGAGCTGAACCGGCAGACTCCGCATCCGTAAGCCTTATGCTTACGGCGCAGCCTGAAGCATACATAATGCATTTTAAGCCGTTTTCTTTTTCCGCTGAGGAAATTAAAAAAAGGTTTTTATCCGCAAAGGCCGACCGTTATTGGATATTAAACTTCGGCAACGAGCTTGCCGGATTCTTTATGCTGAGGGGGTTTGACGAAGGCTATGAAATTCCCTCTTTCGGCGTGGTTATCAGCAAGCCATGGTCGGGAAAGGGGCTGTCCGCGCTTGCGCTTCAGTATTCCATATCATGGTGCAAGGCTAACGGAATCGCCAAACTGATGCTTAAAGTGCATCCTGACAACAGCAGGGCCAAAGAGATTTACGAACGATTCGGCTTTGAAAAGGTTAAAATCGATCCCAAAAATGCCAATATGGTATACGAGCTGTCTTTACATGGAGTTCTGAAATGAGAGGGCAGATATTTTTGTCATCACGGTCGCTGCCGGCGCATTCAATGGCGGAGCTCCTTGAGCTCTGCAGGAAAACAGATATTAAGGCTGTTGAAATCGGCTGTTCCGTCAATGCCGACGCGCAAGATGTTCTCAAACTCGCAGGCCGTAACGGCAATTTGCTCAAGTTACTGCTCCACAATTACTTTCCAAAACCGCAGAATGAATTTGTATTAAATCTGGCTTCAAAAAATGCCGTCCTGCTTGAAAAGAGCATAAGCCTTTGCCGGACGGCAATTGACATCTCTGCCGATATAGGCGCGCCGTTCTACAGCGTGCACTGCGGTTTTGCCTGCGACGCTGCCCCTGAAGCGCTGGGAAAGAGTTTTGCCTCCGCTCCAGCCTATCCTATTTCAGAGGCAAAAAACATATTTATCGAATCATTGAAAAAGTTATGCGCCCATGCCGCTTCCAAAAGCGTCAAACTTCTCATAGAGAATAATGTGCTTATTCAGGATAATCTTGTTTCAGGCGAAAACCGGCTTTTTTTGGGAATAACCCCCGAAGATATGCTGGACATACTGCAAACTGTCAATTCGCCATCTTTAGGCATTTTGCTGGACACAGGCCATCTTAAGGTCAGCGCCAAGACGCTGGGTTTTGATTTGAATGCCGCCCTTATCAGCCTGGAAGACAAAATAGATGCTTTTCATTTAAGCGAGAATGATGGACTGATAGATTCTAATAACGCATTTAATGACACGGCATGGTTCATCCCATTGCTTTCACGCTTTCCGGATGCAGTACGCATTATTGAAGTCGACAAGGCATCCATAACTGAACTAAAAAATATGTCCGCCGTAGTCAACGGAATTATTCACGCCTATTCCCCCATGAAGCCGCCGCCTATTCAGGCGATGGTGATTCCCCTTACAAAAACATTGCGCGAAGCTCTGTCTGTAATTGACAACAATGCGCAGGGTATTGTTTTTATCGTTGACTCCGATTCCAAGCTAGCCGGAGTGCTTAGCGACGGAGACATCCGCAGGGCTCTTTTAGCCGGCAATAAACTTGATACGCCCGTCCGTGATGTTATCCATAAGAATTTTGTTTCAAGACCGGTCGGCGCGGATTCCAAAGAACTTATCGCACTGCTTGAAGACCCCATTTTTCATGTGCCTTTGGTTGATGATACAGGCAGGCTTGTGGATTATGCCTGCCTGCACCGCCTTCACGGGATACAAATAACCCAGCCGCTTCTGACCGGCAATGAGCTTGCCTATGTGACGGAATGCATCAAAACTAACTGGATATCGTCTCAAGGTCCCTTTATAAAGCGGTTTGAGCGGATGTTTATTGATTACTGCAAGGTTCCTTATGCGCTGGCTGTGTCAAACGGGACAACCGGCCTTCATCTTGCGCTTGAGGCATGCGGAATCGGCCCCGGAGACGAAGTCATTGTTCCGGATATCACTTTTGCCGCCACAATTAATGCCGTGCTTTACACAGGGGCAACGCCGGTCATTGCTGATATTGAGCCGGACACATGGAATTTAGATCCTGAATGCATGCGCCGTTTAATCACGCCGAAAACACGGGCCGTCATCCCGGTCCATCTTTACGGCCAGCCGTGCAGAATGGACAAAATTATGTCCATCGCCCATAAACACAAACTACTGATTATTGAGGATTGCGCTGAAGCCCTTGGAAGCAGAGTCGGGGAAAACCACGTCGGCGCGCTTAGCGACTGCGCCGTTTTCAGCTTCTTCGGGAACAAAACCATAACCACGGGCGAGGGGGGAATGGTCATTTTCCGCGATAAAATTGTTTTTGAAAAAGCTTGTGTCCTGCGCGACCATGGAATGCGCCGCGACAGGCGGTATTGGCACGATACAGTCGGGTTTAATTACAGGATGACCAACCTGCAGGCCGCAGTGGGCACGGCTCAGATGGAACGGGTTGATGAATTTGTGAGATGCAAACAAAATACCGCCCGCCTATATGACACATTACTGGGAAGCCTTAAAGGCATTTCTCTGCCGAAACACATAGCGGGAACAGTAAACAGTTACTGGCTATACACTATTCTTATTGAACCGGTCTCCGGAATCTCAAGAGACGAATTAATGGCCAAACTCCTCATGAACGGAGTTGAAACCCGGCCGGTTTTTTATCCGCTCCATGAAATGCCGCCGTATAAAAAATATTCTGAAGGCCGACAATTTCCTGTCAGCGAAGATATTTCAAAACGCGGTATTTCACTTCCTTCGGCGGTTACGCTTACAGAGAGCGAAATCCGCAAGGTCTGCTCAGCTATGAAATCTCTGCTGGGAGTCAAATCCATACTCATAAATTCAGCCTAAAGAAGGTTAAAATGTATCAGGGCAAAAAGATTTTAGCGGTGATACCGGCAAGAGGCAATTCAAAGGGCATTCCACGGAAGAATATGAAAAAAATAGCCGGCCGGCCTCTTTTCTTATGGACCGTTGATGCGGCAAAAAACTGCAGTTTAATTGACAAAATCATCGTAAGCACCGAAGATAAAAATATCGCGAAAGCCGCTGGAAATGCAGGCGTACCTACTTATGATTTAAGACCACTGTCTTTGGCAACAGATACTGTCACTACGAATGAAGTTTTGCTTTATGAATTATCCAAACTGGAAAACAGCGGCGAGAAATTTGAAATAATAGTAAAATTACAGCCTACATCTCCGTTCAGAACTTCTGTGGACATTAAACAAAGCATAGAACTCCTGCATTCATCCGGCTATTCGTCGATCGTATCAGTCTGCCAAGCTGAAACACATCCATGGTGGATGAACACTCTTCCGCCGAACAATAACATGGCAAATTTTATCCGGCCTGATGTTGTAACATCAACGCGCCAGAATCTGCCATGTTCATATCGACTTAACGGGGCCATTTATACGGCATTTACCGAATTTTTTAAAAAAAATAACTCTTTTTTCTCTGAATCCACAGGCGCATACATCATGCCGCAGGAACGTTCTGTTGATATTGACACAGAATTTCAGTTCCATTTAGCAGATTTATTGCTGAAGGAACTTAAAAGCCGTGGGAAAAGACATAAAAGTAAAGTCTAAATGCTATGTACAAATGTCGAAAAATAATCGCTGTGATACCGGCAAGAGGAGGGTCTAAAGGTTTGCCGGGCAAAAATATCCGGCCTTTGGCAGGCAAACCCTTAATCGGCTGGACCATTGAGCAGGCGCTGAAAAGCCGTCTGATTGACAGGGTTTTAGTAAGCACTGACGATGTGACGATAGCTAAAAAAGCCAAAGGCTTCGGAGCGGACATTCCATTTATGCGCCCGGCCTGGCTGGCCAAAGACAGCAGTAAAATCATCGACACTTTAATATATACCCTTGACCAGATGGAAAAACGCGGCGAGAGCTTTGATTATCTTGCGCTTCTTGAGCCGACTTCTCCGCTTCGCCGGAAAAATGATATTGACGATGCCCTTCGCAAACTTATCTCCAATACGCATTATGCAGACAGCATTATCTCAGTGGGAGAAATTGCACTGGAACATCCGGTTTATGCAAAAAAAATTAATCCCGGTGGCAGGATTTCCAACTATTTCAAAACCGGCTTATCCCATGCCCTCAGACAGGATGTCCCGCCGGCTTTCTTTCCGTATGGAGTAATTTATGCCTCAAAAGTCACTGCGATACGAAAACTCAGAGAAGTATACGGCGGCAGGGTAATCGCCCACCACATTGAGCGGTGGCAAAATTATGAAATTAATGACATTTATGATTTTTTATGCGTTGAATCGGTTATGAACGCACAGGAGGCTGTAATATGAAATTTTTGCAAATCGGTCTCGGCTCTATGGGAAAACGCCGAGTGCGCTGTCTTCAGGCATTGGGATTTAAAGAAATTACAGGCTTTGACCCAAGACAAGACCGCCGCGAGGAAGCCGAAAAACTCTACCACATACAAACAGTCTCCGCCGAAAAACAACTGCATAAGATGGAAGCGGATGCCGTTATTATATCAACGCCTCCTGACACGCATCAAAAATATCTCCGCATTGCGCTTGAGCGCCGTCTTCCGGCCTTTGTTGAAGCCAGCGTGATATTAAAAGGGCTGGATAAAATTTCAGCCGAGGCAAAAAGGTTGAAAGTTACAATCGCACCTTCGTGCACCATGCGTTTTCATCCGGCGATAAAGGATATCAAAGGAATTGTGCAATCGGGACGTTACGGCAGGGTCACCAACTTCTCATATCATTTCGGCAATTATCTTCCGGACTGGCACCCATGGGAAAAGGTCTCAGATTTTTATGTGTCAAATCCGGCAACAGGGGCATGCCGCGAAATAGTCCCATTTGAGCTGACATGGCTTACAGACATTGTCGGAATGCCGTCAGATGTCAAAGCCTTCTACGGCCGGACAATGGATATCGGCGCTCCGATAGATGACACATACGTGCTTTCTCTTAAATTCAAGTCTTGCCTTGCCACGCTCCTTGTTGATGTCGTGGCCAGATATTATATCCGAAGCCTTATTTTAAACATGGAACGCGGGCAGATATTGTGGAGGTGGGATATTCCCCGCGTTGATGTCTACGAGGCGGATAAACGCCGCTGGCTCAGGATCGAACAGCCCGAGCCTGATGCCGTATCGGGTTATAATAAAAACATTGCGGAGCAGATGTATATTGACGAAATTGATGCCTTTATTTCTGCCGCCAAAGGAAAGGTGAAGTTTCCGAACACTTTAGACCATGATATTTCTGTCCTGCGGGTATTAAGCGCAGCGGAGGGAAAGGCTAAATTATGAATTATACGGAAAAACTTAATTCTCTTATTCCCGGCGGAGCTCACACATACAGCCGTGGCCATGACCAATATCCCATAAACGCCCCCGAGATATTGCTTCGGGGCGAAGGCTGTTATGTATGGGACCCCGAGGGGAGAAAATTCCTTGATTACGGCATGGGGTTAAGAGCCGTGGGACTTGGCTATGGCTACAAACCTGTCGCCGAAGCCGCCATACAGGAAATCTGGAACGGCAACAACCTTACCCGCCCCTCCGTTATTGAACTCAAAGCCGCTGAAATAATGACCAGCCTTGTAGACGGCGCGGATATGGTAAAATTCGCGAAAAACGGCTCAACAGTGACCACAGCCGCAATAAAACTAGCCAGAGCCTATACCGGCAGAAAGTATATAGCTGTTTGCGCCGACCATCCGTTTTTTTCCTATGATGATTGGTTTATAGGAACCACCGCCGTCCAGCGCGGAGTACCTGAGGAAATTCAGGGGCTTTCCCTGAAATTCAAATACAATGCCCCGCAGTCGCTTCAGGATATTTTTGACCACCATCACGGGCAAATTGCCGCCGTTATGCTCGAACCTGTAGTAACTACTCCCCCTGCCGACGGATTTTTGGAAAAGGTGCAGAAAATCTGCCAAAAGAATGGCGCTGTATTTATCTTGGATGAAATGATAACAGGATTCCGGTTTCATTTAAAAGGCGCCCAGCATATATTTAACGTAAAACCCGACATGTCGACCTTCGGCAAAGCCATGGCAAACGGTTTCTCCGTAGCGGCGCTTGTGGGACGCAGGGAAATTATGGAGCTTGGAGGCATCACGCAGGAGGGCGCAGAGCGGGTTTTTCTTGTCTCAACCACACATGGGGCTGAGATGTGCGGCATGGGAGCTTTTGTCAAAACAGCGGAGATTTATTCATCCCAGCCGGTTATAGAGCATATCTGGGACTATGGGAAAAAACTCATTGATGGTATGAACAAACTTGCAATGGAAGAAGGAATTGATAAATATTTCAAAGCTGAAGGCTATCCCTGCTCTCCGGCTTATGTCACCAAGGATGCCGATGGCAAAGTTTCGCTTGAACTGCGGACTCTTTTCGCTCAGGAAATGATAGCGAATGGAGTGCTGATTCCATGGATAGCGCTTTCTTATTCTCACGGCAGTAAAGAATTGGAAATAACACTTTCAGCTGTTAAAAATGCGCTTCATGTTTACGCGCAGGCATTGAATAGTAGTGTGGAAAAATACCTTAAAGGAAAACCCGTAAAACCCGTATTTCGCAAGTTTAATTAACTATGACCTAAGTTTTATTAAAAAGATTAAAAAAAACTGAATTTTTATTTTAAAAAAATAGGTATACTTCTCTCATGGTTACTATAAATTGTCCACTCTGCTCTGCTCCACAAAGTAGGGTATTGTTTCACTTAGGGCAGAAGCTAACCCCCTATACAGTCTCTCTTTGCGAAAGATGTGGATTTGTTTTTCAAAATCCCAGATGGACAAAAGAGAGAATCGCTGATTACTATCGGGAGGACTATGATACCATCCACCGTCCGCGTTCGGCAAGAGCGCAAAAAACATCTTTTATTATCCCCTTAACCGCCCGTCAAGTCTTTCGGCGATCCCGCAATTACTTGCCCGTTTCAAAGAAACGCATTATGGATTATGGCGCAGGCAACGGCACCATCCTCTCGTGTTTTAGAAGTATTCTCCGGCTTCCAGATACCGAATTCCTAACAATCGAACCATCTGTTTCGCGTCGGTGCGAACTCAATGATGCGGGTTTTAATGTGATAGGGTCTTCAATTGCGGATGTTCCTCAAACAGAGCTTGGAACAGTTGACTTTATTATTATGCGGCATGTAGTAGAACACTTCTATGACCCCGCAAAAGAATTGGATTCAATCCTGCCTCTTCTTCATCCCGGAGGAAGGCTATATATCGCCGTGCCAAATATTTTATACGGCTCCATTTTAAATTGCCTCACTTTTCCACATTTGTCATATTTTAACGAATTCACGTTTAGACTACTTATGAAGAAACTCTCTCTTACCGTTTTAAAACTGCAAATTTCCGGTGACGAAATGTATGGTATTTTTGAGAAAACCGGTATAACAAACATCTCGGAAATCGACTATGGTTCAAATTTGGCAGATACTCTTCTTCACATAAAAAAAACATTCTCTGCCAAAACATATATTTTGCGCAGAATCCGCAGATTCGCGAGTTACCTTATTCCGCGCAAATTCCTTCTCAAAATGGCTAAGCGTACGCATCGCCCTGTATAATTTATATCTCCTATGCATTTATTAAAGGAGAAGTTTTATATCTTTACTGCTTGTGATATCCAGTTCGACACCTGAAGATAAAGTTACTTTAAACAATACCCGCGATTGGAGTGCGCCCCTAAAACTGAACAAATAAGAAGGCAAGATTAGGCATGGTTTT
>CAZFMJ010000087.1:0-11213 GCA_964520045.1 uncultured Elusimicrobiales bacterium
CCCTGTCCAGGGCGGGAAGCGAGCTTGCGGACGCTGTTTCAATAATCAAGACCGAACCCGGATCCATGGAACTGGCGGCGGTGCATTTCAGGGCGGCTCTGGCGGAGCTTGAATCAATAGCAGGCGAAACAACGTCGGAAGAAGTCCTTTGCGAAGTATTTAAGCGCTTCTGCGTGGGAAAATAAAAAGAAGGGAAACGAAGAGGCTAGACCGCTGGACAGCTAGACGGCGGGACAGCTAGACAGTTGTCCGGTTTATGCAACATATAAAAACTACGGTTAATTTTTTTACGGATATCATCACAGGGCCGGACAAAGCCTCCTGTGAAATAGGGCAAAAAAATTATACCCTGCTCCATGCATTGCTGATTTATGCGGCTTATACCGCGGTCAACTCAGTATTCTTAGCCGTCAAACCTCTTGATTTCCCCGCCGCAGCAGGCCCCGTCTCAGCGGAAAATTTTGGTTTCAGCTCATGGCTTTTCGGCGAGGCATTCTGGGGATCGATATTGCTCGCCGCATGGTCTTTTTTTCTTGTTCTTTTTTGCTCAATAATGCGCGGGGGGAGACTGGCCGTCCGCATGATTTTAACCTCCGTATTCACCCTGCCTGCCGCCGCGCTCATCGCATTGTACCGCAACAGCATTCCGCAGACTTTTCATGCGGTATTCTGGATAATGTTTATTGCCGTATCGGCATTCGTTTCATACCGCAGGAAAAATGACTGGCAAACGATTCTGTTGATCCTCCTTGCCGGCAATGCCGTAGCCGCGCTTTTCATCCCCGTTAAAATCCTTGCCGTTTCGTTAAGAACGGAAAATATATATATGGCGGCGGAATTAATTTCATCGTTATGGATGATAGCCGTAACCGCTCTTTTGCTGCGGCGATTGACGAAAATAAGCGCGGCCCGGGCGGTCATTTCAATATTTTTTTCATCGATCATGGATATGGCGCTGCTGGTATCGCTTTATAAATTGAACCTTGTGCCTCATGAAATTATGAAAATGTTTCTAACAGTATAAGATCGGCCACAAAAGGCATCCAAATAAACCTCAGAAGCAATGAGTTTGGATAGTCCCATTCTCAAAGCCTCTGAGGAATGAATGGGGCACAAAAAGCACAAAATAGCCGGAAAAGAATGGTATATACGGACAAGCCATTCTGAATTCTGCCCAAACAAACCTTTCCGCCACTACAACAAGGCGGACTCGCCAAAGAAGTGTGGAGAGCGCCCCGTATTTTGGCGGAAAAGGCAGTGACACGTTCGACTCCGCTCAGTGTTACCCTGAGTGTAATCGAAGGGGTGAGTTTGGGGCGGCCCATTCTCACTGCTTTGATGGAAAGAATGGGCCATCTACCGTCTAACATCTACCCCAATATGACCCCGCCATTTGTGTGGTGGGGTCATATTGAGTTAATTATGTATATTTATCCCGTAAAATACGAAGCTATTGTGATAGGAGCCGGACATGCCGGCTGTGAAGCGGCTTTGGCCTGCGGCCGTTTGGGCATAAGAACCCTGTTGATAACTCAGGATTTGGACACTATAGCGCAGATGTCCTGCAATCCGTCCATAGGCGGAATAGGAAAAGGCCAGATGGTGCGGGAAATAGACGCGCTCGGCGGAGAAATGGCAAGGAACACCGACAGATGCGCTCTTCACTACCATATGCTCAATACCGGCAAAGGCGCCGCTGTGCATTCGCCCAGAGCGCAATGCGATAAAAAACTTTACCAGTTTACCATGAAACGCACGCTGGAATCCCAGAAAAATCTGGATATAATTCAGGACGAAGCCGTGGAAATCCGCGCCGACAATGCCCGCGTCTCGTCCGTTGAGACAATACGCGGAACGCGCTATTTAACATCGGGAGTAATATTAACTTCCGGAACGTTCCTGAAAGGCGTTATTTATATAGGCCTTAAAACTTTCAGGGGGGGGAGATATAATCATTTTCCCAGCGACCCGCTTTCAGACAGCCTTAAAAATCTGGGATTTGAAATGGGGAGGCTTAAGACCGGAACCCCCATGCGCATAAACGGCCGGGCGATAAATTTTTCGCAATGCATGGAACAGCCCAGCGACAGCCCGCCCGCTCCGTTTTCACATTTCACAAAAGAAATAGGCCGCCCCCTGCTTTCCTGCTGGATAACAAAAACAAATCCAGCCGCGCACGACATAATAAAAAACAGCATGGATAAATCCCCGCTTTACTCAGGAAGGATAAAATCCATAGGCCCCAGATACTGTCCCTCAATAGAGGATAAGGTGGTAAAATTTCCTCAAAGGGATTCGCATCCTGTATTTCTGGAGCCGGAAGGATATACTACCGGAGAATATTATGTGAACGGACTTTCGACAAGCCTGCCGGAAGACGTACAGCTGAAAGTGCTGCGGACGATCAAAGGCCTTGAAGACGCCGAAATAGTGCGTCCCGGCTATGCAATTGAATACGATTTCGTACAGCCGACGCAGCTGTATGCCACGCTGGAAACCAAATCTGTGCAAGGACTCTTTTTTGCCGGCCAGATAAACGGAACTACTGGCTATGAAGAAGCCGCCGCTCAGGGACTTATCGCCGGAATAAACTGCGCGCAAAAGCTTAAACTGCAGGAGCCGCTTGTCCTGGGAAGATCGCAGGCTTATATCGGGGTAATGATCGACGATTTGGTGACAAAAGGCGTAACCGACCCATACAGGATGTTTACCTCCCGCGCGGAATACAGGCTGCTGCTGCGCTCGGACAACGCCGACATCAGACTCATGGACTACGGCATACGGCTGGGCCTTCTTCCCTCGGAATTATCAAAACCTTTTCAAAAATACAAGGAAGCTGTTTTAAGGTTCCGGCAAAATCCGGAGCTTAAGCCGGAGGAAAATCCAGAACTATCCCCCTGGAGCGAAATAAAAGCGGAGCATCACGCGCGGATAGAAAAAAAATACGAATGCTATATACTGCGCCAGTCAAGAGATGCCCTGCGCTTAAAACCCAAAGAAGACGTAATTACCCCCGCCAATCTGGATATATTGGAGATAAAAGGCCTGCTTACGGAATCCCGGCAAAAAATAAATAAAATCCGGCCCAAAACGCTGGGGCAGGCTTCCAGAATACAGGGCGTAACGCCGGCTGATTTACAGCTTCTGTGGATTCATATAGAGAAGAGCAGGAGGTTAAGAAATTCCCAGCAGCCCAGTCACCCAGTTGCCCAAGTCAGTCAAAAAAAGGCAACCAGCAACCCAGATGCCCAGTTACCCGGATTTAGGAATTAGGAAGTCAGCAATCACCAGACGGGAAAGAAGCTGCCAGTTACCCAGACAGGGCAGAAAGCGACAAAGCTGAAAAACTAAGAACCGGGAACATAGCTGTCTTCCCGTCCGGTTACTAATCTCTTTCTGGGTTGCTGGGAAGCTGGAAACCGGGTGCTTTCTTCTGCTGGTTTCTTTCTGGGTTTCTGGGCAACAGGGTGGCAGGGTAACTGAGTTGCTGGGCCGCTGGGTCACCTGATATGTATAACAAAAGTTCTCTTGCAAAACTTAACTCATGGGGCATAACCCTTTCTGAACCGCAGATAAATCTTCTTGATATCTATGCAAAAAACGTATTTGAAAAGAACCGGATGCTCAATCTTACGGCCGCAAACAGCCTTCGGGAAATATGGCAGAGGCATATAACGGATTCTCTCGCGGGACTGCCTGTTCTCAAAACGATCACAGCCGGAAATTTATGCCCGAAAATAACAGATGCCGGCTCAGGATGCGGTTATCTCGGGATCTGCATCAAAATCGCGTGGCCTGAAACTGAAGTTTCGCTCATGGAATCCAGCCGCAGGAAAATAAAATTTCTGGAATGGGCCGTGCAGACGCTGGGACTCAAAGGTATCCGGCCGCTCGGACGCAGACTGGGCGAAAAAAAACCCGACGAAAATGAAAAAGCCGATATCGTTATTGAACGCGCCATGGGCAAACTCCCCGACATCTTTACAGACTGCATGGAATTTGCCAAAGACTCCGGTTTTTTTGCCGCTTACCAAAGCATGCCTGAAATGCCGACGGCCGGCCGCGCCTCAACCGGCAGGCTTATGGAATCATGCCTTGAAAAGACTGTAAAATATACATTGCCCGGAGAACATAAGGAAAGAGCGCTGTTAATTTTCAAAAAGACGGTAGACGGAAGACGGCCCATTCTTTCCTAAAAAGCCTTGAGAATGGGCCGCCCCAAACTCACTGCTCCTAAGGAAGGTTTGGGACGGTAAACGGTAGACGGAAAAAAAGAAGATGGGAACTAGTAAACGCAAAACGTTAAGCGAAAGTAAAAAAATAAAAGATGTTTTTGTTTTGCCATCTACCGTCTCCCATCTACCGTTTACCGCATGTAAACAGCCAGAGTAATTACTTTTGGAGGTTACAATAATGCAGATATTAAATCTTTACTTCAGCCCCTTTGCGGCGATATTGATAATTTTCGCGATCTATTTTTCGGATATTGAAAAACCGGCGATGTTCATATCAGCCGGTATTCTGGCCGCAGTCACACTGCTGAACTACTGGATAGCGAAACAGGCATACAGATTCCTGCAATGGACGAATACGATACGGATAGTTATCTTATGGCTTAATCTTGCGGCAAGTATAATGCTTTTTTATATGCTCGGATCCTACTGGGCGCCGATGTGGCTTCTGTTCCTTACGGCGCCGGCTACAGCCGCGATGTTTATGAGCAGACTGCGCACGCTTGCGGTGGCTTTTGCGGCGGCAGCCTCGATGCTCGGCATATATCTGCTCAAAGGCGTGGAGGGAGCGGTATTCTGGGGGCAGGCGTCGGTCCACGCAATATTTGTCATAATATTCAGCCTTTTTGTTCACGCGCTGGCGCAGATGGCGCTGAGAATAAGAGACTCGACGCGGTAAACAGAAGACGGTAGAAGGTAGATGGTAAACGGTAGACGGTAAAAAAATAAGAGCAAAAGCAGAAAAATGGAAAAAGGTTTGTATCTGTTCTTTGTTTACCGTCTACCATCTACCCTCTACCGTTTACCCTCCTAATTATGGATATTTTTTTCAAACTAAGAGTATTCTTCTGGATACTGGTGCTTTCCCTGTGGAGCATACTGATGTATCAGTTTATGCGCTCCGACATTTTTCCAGCTCTGCCGAAAAGCCAGCCGTTTAAAAACCCCTTCAGCCATGATTCCGCTCCCCTCAAAGTTACCGCGCCCGCTCCGGCTCAAGCATCAGCGCCGGAAAAACGCTACAGCCAATCCCGCCTGCCTGAAATTCTAAAACCTCTTCCGCTTCTTCCCGAGGGGATAAAGGAAATAGGGACCGGACGGCCCGAGCCCGTTGCCGAAACTGAAAAAAGCCGCGCAATGCCGCCGCAGGACTCAAACCGCATTTCTGCTTCATGGCCCGGCGTTCCGCAGGGATTTACCGCCGCGCAGACAAAGCATTTCGCGATATATCAGGAAGGCGGTCTGATTACGGAAAATCTGGAGGAAAATCTGGAGGCTCTGCATGGGAATATCATGCTCGACCTTATCGCCTTCTCGCCGTGGACGCGCGACGAGAAAGTATTGATATATTTCCTGAAGACACAGTCCGCTTACCGCAAAATCACGGGCCGCCCCAGCTGGTCGGCCGGAGCAAGTTCCCTAAGCAGAAGGATAATCTATTTATACGAAAGCGAAGAAGCATTCGGAATACTCGCCCATGAATTATGCCATGTCTATTTTGACAGTTTTTTCAACGCCGGAAAATCAAATCCTCTGTGGCTCAGCGAAGGAATGGCGACTTTGGTTCAGTCGGAAAGAGGCATGTCCCCGCCCAACTGGCTTCAGCCCAACATGCAGAAGCTCGCCTACGGCGCCGGCTTTTCCCTGTCCGACCTCATGCGCGTGGAAGACACCGCCGCGGCGGACGATCCCACCGTCCGGTTATGGTATACGCAGGCTTACAGCGTGACAAGATTCCTGTCTCGTCTTAAAACCGCCGACTCCTTCTATAATTTCGCAAAAATGCTGCGCGACGGGAAAAGCGTGCACGAATCGCTTTTCCGGTCATACGGCATGCCGTTTAACCGCATCTCCGCGCTTGAGCATGCATGGCGTTATGATTTAAAAACCCGCGGACTTACCAGCCTGTCGCAAACGCAGCTGCAAATCCCTTAAATTCTTCCTCGTTGGGCCAAAATTGGGTCTTGACAAACCCTCAGCTATACCCTATACTTATCTTCCTTGGTGGTTTAAAGTGGTGAAAATTGTTTGGGTGTGGTGAAAATTGGGATTAAGGGGACATAGCAAACCATGGGCTTACTTTACGGCGAATACCAGTTCGTTCTCGACGGCAAAAACAGGGTTTTTGTGCCCGCGCGCTTTCGGGAAGAACTGAAAAAGGAAAAGGAAACAAGCTTCATGCTGACCCGCGGGCTTGACGAATGCCTGTTTCTGTTCCTTCCTTCGCAATGGGAAAGCCTTCTGAGCAATAATGCTTTTCAGTCTCCTAATAAAGAAGATCTGCGGGCGTTTAAACGCGTGTTCTTCGGCAATGCCGCGGAAACGCAGCCGGACGACCAGGGCCGCATACTTATACCGCAAAGCCACAAGGCATATGCCGGCCTGAAAAAACAGCTTATAATACGCGGAGTGGGAAACAAGGCTGAACTATGGGATGCGCAGCGATGGCTGAAATATCAGAAAGAAACAGCAGAACCCTCTTTCCGAAAATTCAGCAAAATATTCGATCTATGAGCCAAAACGGCCTCATACATAAATCCGTTCTTCTAAACGAGGCGGTCGATTTTCTGATCACCGACGAAGACGGCGTTTATCTTGACGCCACTTCGGGGCCCGGCGGCCATTCCGGCGCGCTTGCGGACCGGATCAGCCGGCGGGGCAGAATTATCTCGATGGACTGGGATCCGGAGATGACCGCTCTGGCGGAAAAGAATCTCTCCAAACACGGTGAAAAGGTGAAAATACTCAAGGGCAATTTTGCGGAGATAAACACCATACTGGGACATGAAGGCATTTCATGCCTGTCCGGCGCCCTGTTTGATCTGGGGATATCTTCACTGCATTTTGACCGGCCGGAACGCGGATTCAGTCTTAAGCATAACGGACCTTTGGATATGCGGATAAATCCGGCCAACAGCCTTACCGCCGAAATTATCCTGAACAAATGGCCGTTTGAGCATATAAAACATCTGCTCAGCGCATGGGGAGAAGAAAAACACTGCCATAAGATAGCGAAATCGATAGTCGACCGGCGGCGCGGCGCTCCCCTTAAAACCACAAAAGATTTGCGGGATATAATTGAAAAACTTTTTCCTTTCGGCATGCCCGGCAAAAAATGCATACACCCGGCAACGCGCACATTTATGGCGCTGCGCATAGCCGTTAATTCGGAGCTTGAAAATCTTGCGCGCGGAATTGAAAAAACATCTTCCCTCATTAAAAAAGGGGGGCGGATCGCCATTATAAGTTTTCATTCGCTTGAAGACAGAATAGTAAAACACACTTTCCGTTCTATGATAGATCTGGGCGGCTGGAAATGGATTACTCCGAAACCGGTAAGACCGTCAAAAATTGAAACTGACGAAAACCCCAGAGCCAGAAGCGCAAAAATGAGAGTTGTGGAAAAAACCGGATAACCTCATTGGACCATTCATCCCCATAGCAGGACGAAGGCGGGTGAAAACATGGAACAAAATATCTGCGCGGCAAAAGCGGCGGTTTATCCGAACCCTTTTGTTATCCTGAGAAGAAGAAAAATAAGCTGCGCGCAAAGTCAAGCCGCTCTGCCGCAGATAATTCCGTTCGCGGACCAGATGTGGACGGCGATGTGGGATGACGTGGATTTGAGAATTTTTTGGAGAGATAGATTTTAAGGCGGAAGAATAGAATTTTGCGGCATATGCGGATATGCCGTTTGCAGCATGGCGGGCGTTCAACTCGGTGCGGCGCCCGCCATAGATTTCAAAAATTACTAGTGTAGTGCGCGATATCGGCTGGAAGGAGGGTAGCGATATGAATACAGCAAGTATGTTGAATTCAACTGTCCACCTCGCACGGCTGTTGTACGTGGTTTATCAACGCAATAACCGCAACTGCGCGCCTGAAATGTTTGGCCGCATGAATAAGCCCTATTATATATGGGGAAAACGCACTCTGCGCCGGATGGAATCTTAAAACCGAGCGGAATCTTAAAAAATGAGAAAATATTTCCTATGCATCAGCGCTATAGGGGGAATTTTTCTGCTTGCCGCATGGATAAATATAGAAGCCACCAGGACCGGCTATAAAGTCGAGCGGGAACGGGCAGAAATTCAGACGCTGAAAAATTCAAACGAATATCTCCGGCATAAAATACAGACCGCGCTCGCCCCGGCCAGGCTTCAGTATACCGCTCAGCGAAAGCTCGGCATGGATATGCCGGATCCGGAACAGATTGTGCTTCTTGGAGAAAATAAACGTCCGATCGATTTACAGAACGCATTGGCGCGGATCAGCTTTCAATCTATTGCCAGACTAATGCGGATGAGCAGGTCATAAGAGAAGTTGTAAGCCGTAAGCGGTAAGTTGTAAGCGCTGACGTAAAAAATTTAGACATCAAAACTCGCGGTCTATTACTTATAATTCCTCTCTTCTGCATGCAGGCTATCGACCTGACAATTGAGTCCCGGATAATCCTTAAAGGCAAAGGGGTTGGGACAGTCCTGAGCAAAGTTTCGGGACAGTCCAACGCCCGCTGCTTTAGGGCTCGTGACAAAATAATCGGACACTCTAACAGCCATAAAAATGCTCTGCCATAGAACTTATAAATTCCGCCTCAAACTATGCGGTTTTCTGGCTATACTGCCGGTGATGCCGCTGTCGGCAAGGCTTTTCTATCTTCAGGCCGTGCAGCGCCGCAGTCTTTCCGAGACGGCTTCAAAAGAAGTAAGCCGGCATATCCATGAAATAGGCCGGCGGGGAAATATTTATGACGCGCAGGGCCTGATACTGGCGCAATCGCTTCCTTCATGGTCCTGCTCGGTTTTGAAGGACGAAGCCGGCACGCCGAATGCGATTACCGGCGAACTGCAAAAACTTCTGGGGCTGCCGCGCAATCTAATCCTCAAGAAATGGAATTCGTCGGGCAACTTCTTCCTGCTTAAAAGAGAAATTGAACCTGATACCGCGGCTAAGATAAAAAGCCTGAATCTGCCCGGCATAGCGCTCGCTACGGAACAAACCCGCTGTTATCCCGAACCGGATCTGGCGTCCGATCTGCTCGGCAAAGTGGGAACCGAGGGGCACGGATTGTCCGGCATTGAATTCCGCTACAACGATGTTTTGACCGGCGGCGGCGCAACGCGGGAAGTGACCATAGACGGCAAAGGGCGCAGCATACCGCAAAACAAAGAAAACGCGGCGGATAAACCTCCCGACATCTATCTTACGATAGACCGGAATATCCAGTTTTTAAGCCAGCAGGTCATACAAAACGCCGTTGAGAAAAACAGGGCGTCCTCCGGATTCATATTGGTCCAGGACGCAAAGAAGGGAGGACTTCTCGCGGCGGCCTCCTATCCGCAGAATGCCGCGAACAGCCCGACGTTCCAGCTGGTTTTTGAGCCGGGTTCCACTTTCAAGCTTATAACCATATCCGCGGCGCTGGATAAAAATATCGTGCGCGAAAACGACACTTTCTACTGCGAAAACGGAACATGGCAATTCGCCCGCAAAACGGCGATACACGATCATGAACCCGAAGGCGCTCTTACGGTGTCCGGAATCATGGAAAGATCGTCGAACATCGGCTCGGCAAAAATAGCGATGAAACTCGGATTGGAAAATTTTTATTTTTATATGAAAGCATTCGGTTTCGGCACAAAAACAAATATAAATTTTCCCGGAGAATCAACGGGAATTCTCCGTCCGATAAAGAACTGGAAACCCGTGAATCTGGCCGTAGCCGCTTACGGATACGGAATAGGCGTTACCGCCGCACAGCTGATAAGCGCCTATTCCACGATTGCAAACGGCGGGACACTCATGGAGCCTTATATCGTGGAAAAAATACAGCGCCAAGACGGAACAAAATTATTTTCAGCCTCTCCCATGCAGGTGCGCCGTGTCATATCGGAGAAAACCGCCGCAGCAGCGCGAAAAATGCTTGAACAGGTAGTGGAATCCGGGACGGGCATGCAGGCTAGAATACGCTCATACAGAATAGCCGGAAAAACAGGAACCGCAAAAAAACTCAAACCGGACGGGACATACTCGTCGAATGAATACGTGGCGTCGTTCTGCGGATTCGCGCCGGCAGAAAATCCCATGTTCACCATACTTGTCGTGATAGACACCCCGAAACTGTTTCATTACGGCGGAGAAACCGCCGCGCCGGCTTTTGCGGAAATAACAAAGAAGATACTTGCGGTAAAAGGAATAACGCCGGACCGCCCCGAGACAACGGCAAAGCTGTCCGATATAAAACAATCGAAGCATGCCGCGAAAATATATAATTAAATTGGGTTCTTCCGGCTTCCCAGTGGGTAAATCAATAGCGCTATCATAAACGCTAAGGGGCAGGCAGGCTGCAAGAACCCGAAGGCCGTCTCCGTACTGATCAGGGGCGGCACCGAGCATGTCGTGGACGAGATCGACAGGTCGCTGAACGACGCCATCAGCGTTGTCGCGGTCGCCTTCGAGGACGGCAAGCTCGTCACGGGCGGCGGCTCCGCGGCGACAGAGCTGGCCCTCAGGCTGAGGGACTTCGCGGCATCGGTCGGGGGCAGGGAGCAGATCGCCATAGACGCGTTCGCATCCGCGCTCGAGGTCATACCGACGGCGCTGGCTGAGAACGCCGGCCTGGACCCGATCGACATCCTGATCGAGCTGAGGCAGGCGCACAAGGCGGGCAAGAAGAACGCTGGCGTCAATGTCTTCACGGGCAAGATCACCGACATGAAGAAGGAGAAGGTCCTTGAGCCGATAAGGGTCGGCAGGCAGGCCATCAGCTCCGCCACGGACGCGGCCGTCATGATCCTCAGGATCGATGATGTGATAGCGTCGAAGGGCGGCAGCCCGAAGGGCCCGCAGGGACCTGGCCCAGGCGACATGGGAGACATGGACTGAAGTCCGTCCCCAAACCCCTTTCCCAAATCCTTTCAAGTTCGAAACACGGGCTCAACACGCCCGTGAACCCGCTGGAGGCTACTACCGATGGCTGAC
>CAZFMJ010000088.1:0-10998 GCA_964520045.1 uncultured Elusimicrobiales bacterium
CGGAGTACTGACCCATTGCCACGTTTCCATATCCTCCTAAAACCGCCGAGTATATACCTTCCGTCCTGTTCTCCCGTCCGCCGCCTATTGCGGAAGAATCAGCCTGTCCGATGTTATACAGCCCTCCCGCGATTACGGCATAGAAACCGCTGTTCATCGCGTTGCCTTGGCCCCCTCCTATTGTGGCATAGTTATAATTGGCGTGTGTTCTGTTTCCATATCCTCCGCCTATAGTGTTATCCTGTCCGAGAGCGCTATTAAACCGTCCTCCGCCTACTGTTGAATAATAGTTGCTTGCCATGTTGTTGTATCCTCCGCTGACGGTAGTATAAGCGGAGATAGTGCTGTTGTCTGATCCCCCGCTTATAACTGAGAACGGTCCGGCTGCGACAGAGCTGACGCCTGTCCTGAAGGTCTGCAAATCAACAGCCCCGAATCCGCGCGCGGTGCCGATAACGGCTCCAAGTCCTTTGCCGGTTGTCGTTATGGCTCCGCCCGTTGATATGGCTATTCCGCCCGTTATAGTTAAACTTGAACCGTTTAATGTCAAAGAGCCGGTCATTGCCATTGTTGAAACATTGATGATATTTTTGAGATTCATGTTCAGGGTTGTGGTGGCCACATGATTGCCGAGATTATCCGCGCTTCCGCCGGTAACTCCGGTAAGACCGGACCCGTTTCCCCTGAAAACGCCTGCTGAGATTATGTCGTCGCCCGCATATATCGCGCTGGAAACATGCAGGCGGTATTGAGGCGCAGAAGTGCCAATACCCACGTTGGCAAAAGACGATACCGTTAATCCGTATCCTCCGGTAGTATGACTGGCGACAAGAAGGGGGCGGTTTTCTGCGCCTGCGATATGCAAATTGGCGATGGGGCCTGCGCCGATTCCAAGGCTGTTGTTTGCAGCGTCATATTGAAAAGCTGATTCTCCGCTCATTATGGCTGCGCTGTTATACTGCACGCTTTTATCCGGACCAGCGGGGACGGCTGTGGCGCTTACATTTGACAAACCTCGTCCATCGCCGACAAAAAACGGGGCTTTTATTATACCCGCATTTGCGATAATGCCTGACGAAGCTTCTATGCTGTACTGGGTATTGCCGGTTATTGTAAAAGTTCCGCTTGAAGCTGTTATCGAGCCCGCGGCAAAAGCGCCTGTCGCGTCGCGTTTGACTACGGCGCTTGCGGTATTAGCGTTAGTCGCCGTAGTCCATGTGGGTATACCTGCGCCTCCGCTTGTGAGCAGTTTTCCTATATCGCCCGCCGCCGAATCAAACTGAGCCATAACGCCCGCGCCGGAAAAATAAGCGATATCGCCGTTGGTGGTGCCGGATAAATTAGCGCCCGTTCCGCCGTAAGTCGCGCTGAGCAGTCCCGTATTGACGTTTCCGGCATTCAAATTCGTGAGATTCCTTCCGCTTCCCTGAAACAGCCCCGCATTGACCGTGCCCGCCGCCATTGTTATACCTGAACTCAAAGATAAGCTGTAGCCCGAAGAAGCGTCTTTGCCTGTGACGGTAAGCGTCGAGCCGTTTAAGGTCAACGAGCCCGTCATGCCGACCGTTGACACATTGATGATGTTTTTGAAATTCATGTTCAAAGTTGTGGTTGCCACATGATTGCCGAGGTTGTCGCCCGTTATACCGGTAAGCTTAGAGCCGTTGCCTACAAAAAATCCGCCCGCGGCGACATAGATATTGCCGGCTTTGACATTTATGCCTGACGAGGTTTCTACGCTGTATTGGACGCCCGTGTTCGTGAAGGTTCCGCTTGAGGCGGTGATATTGTCGACGCTGAATATATCATTGCCGTCCATATTCAGGTTCTTTGTCACGGTCAGATTACTGCCCGCCGGCTCTATGCTTATATCGCCCGTGGTATTTGCTATCCTGCTTGCGCCTCCGCCCGTGAGTTTAAGCCTTGTGGCGGTTGCTTCGCCTGTGCCTTTGACTTCAAACATTACCGTTGTGCCTGTCGAAACGGCGAAAACCGTGCCCGTTTCGCCCGCGCCGGAAGAGACATGCAGTTTATAAAGCGGGGCGCTGGTTCCTATGCCGGTATTGCCGTAAGACGACACATACATTCCGTATCCTCCGACCGAGTGGCTTGCGATAAGTATCGGCCTGTTTTCCGCGCCCGCTATATGCAGGTTTGCAATGGGACCCGCTCCGATTCCAAGACTGTTGTTCGCAGCGTCATATTGAAAAGCCGATTCCCCGCCGAAAGAGCCCGAATTATTATACTGCACGCTGGCATAAGGAAGGGAGGGATTTGCCGATATCCCGGTCAATTTTGACCCGTCGCCTACGAAATACCCGCCCGACTTGACAGAAATATTTCCGGCGTTGACATAAATTCCAGAAGCGGTTTCTATGCTGAATTGATTGTTGCCTGTCGCGGTGAATGTTCCGCTTGAAGCTCTCATCCCGCTCCAGAAATAGACGCGGTCTGTTACCTCGAGATATTTCTGGACGAAAAGGCTGGCTGAACTTACCGACAGCAAGGGCTGGTTTCCTGTTCCAGTAGACCCTACGTATGTAAACCCCCAGAAATGGGCGTCTGGATCGGAAGGCGTGCCCTCTACCCCTTGCGCGGTGATATCGTCGGCGGTTCCGAGTTCATATCCGATGTCGGCGGAGTATATCGGGGGACAGAATACAGAAGTCAGAAGACAGTAGACAGTAGACAGGAGAAGAGAAACAGCGAGACGGCTAGACAGCTGGGCAGCTAGGCAGCTAGGCAGCCAGAAACCCATTCTTTCCACCAAAGCATTGAGAATGGGCCGCCCCAAACTCACTGCTTTTAAGGATTGTTTGGGACGGCTGGTGACTTGGTGACTGGTGACCCTCTGCCCTGACTGGTGACCCTCTGCCCTGACTGGTGACCCTCTGCCCTGACTGGTGACTGGGTTGCTTGATGTCCGCGTGCGCATATATATACTGTAAACAGCGCTTGCGACTAATCTATTACAAATGTGTGACCAAAAAAATTGGAGACGGCCGGCCTGCTATCTTCCATCTTGAACATTTAAAATTATTCCGTCGGAATTGGCGGAGATTTCGGGGGCGTACATGGACTGTATCACGGCCGCGCCTATCCTGTAGGTTCCGGCAGACGCGGGGCGTATTTTGTATGTTAACGCGTATTCGCCGTGCGGGAGCCGGTCTATGAAAAAATTGGCAAGGGAATCGCGTATCTCCTCGTATCTTGAAAGACTGCCCTGTGACTTCGCACAGGACTGCCCTTCGGAACTGTCCCATTTCCATCCGCTTGTAAGCTCTTCGGGTTCAAAGCCCGCTCCTCTTGGGTCTTTGATATGAACGTATTCCAACCGGCTTTTTGCTCTTATTGTGAGCCGCGCTTCGATCTCATCTCCGATGCCTACCGTATCTCCGGATGACAGCGGCCTTAACCGGTAGGAATCTCCCTCTTTGTAGCGCAGGAAAAATTTTCTTTCAAGCCGAAGAATGCCTTCTCCCGAAGCCGAAGGAAGCTTGTCCGTGGAATAAATGCAGGAGAGGGAGGCGAATGCCGTTCCCGGCCCTGACTTGTTTATCTCCGCTTTTGAATGCAGAGCCGAGACTTCGGCCCCGGGTATCGTCCATATCAGGGGTTTTGAAAGCCAGTCAAAAGGCGCAATCAGCTCTTTCTTTACGGCGCCGCCCCACTTTATTTCAAATTTTGCTTCTTTGTCCATCGCTCCCTGCGATTTTATCAAGTCAAGCAGGGAATATATCGCTTTTGCCGAGGCTTTTGTGGATTTCCATTCATTGCCCTTTTTATTGAAAAGAAGCCATTGCGCCACGGCCGGTATCCGTTTGTCGTTCGGCCGTATTTCAAGCAGAGCCTTTAAGATGAACGCATGTTTTTCAACCGAATCGCTGTACCAAAGCCATGATATTTTTTCCGGCGTCCAATAGAGCCCCGTTACGGGGTCTATTCTTGCGCCGTCCATGACTTTGTCAAGATAGGCGGAGGACTTTTTTTCGTCTCCCAGCCGGTGATAAATGCAGGCAAGATATACGTTGCCGAGGTGTGTGGTTTTAAGAGGCGCTGCGTTCGCTTCGTCTGCCCCGTCTTCGCGGGACTGCGAGTCATGGAATCTTCCTGTAGACTCGTCTGCCAATTTTTTTGCGTAGGCAAACGCCTGTTTTGTCTCGGGCCAGGTCTTGGGAAAGGAGGTAAGAACATAGGCGGCATAAAGCCCGAAAGGCCCTGTGTTGCGGTTATTTTTCACATAGCCGGGCACCTGCCCGCTGACATAGGAGAGGGCCTTTTTTGTGGAATCAACGGGTATTTCCGCATTGTATCGCAATGCTTCGGCAAAACTTTCAAGCAGGTACAACGTTATATACATGTCCGGTTTTCCTCCCGGAAACCATGGAAATGAGCCGTCGGGAAGCTGATAGTTTTTAAGTTTTTCAAGGCTGTCTTTCTTTTCCTTTTCCACAAGCGCCGGGTCAAACATATCTATCGCGGAGGAATAAGCGGCTCCGCCTTTTGAAATTTCTTCCCACGGGGTTTCAATAAGGGTCGTAAGTCCAAGAGTATCGTTTCTGTTCCATGAGGGGGTAATGGTGTTTCTCTTGGGCAGTTTTTTTACCGCTTCGGAAAGACCGGGATATTTTTTGTAAAAGGAATTGACTATCGCAAGGGGAACATACCTGCTTGCCAGCTGTTCCGCGCATTCGTAAGGATAATGGACCACAAACGGAAGGGCGTTGAGAACCGACAGCGCTATCTGGGGATCTATCTGGAGATGGACAGATTCATTTGTTCTTAAGGGGTCTTTGTTTTTTAATCCTTCAAGCTCAAGGCTGAAAATGCCGGCGCCGTTCATGTGGGCTGTTTTTGTTTCAATGAGCCGCTGTCTTGAGGGAAGAACAGGCAAATCCTTTTTCTCCGCGTCGGCAAGATTTCCGGCTTTGGCAGAAACCTGTATGCTGAAATTTCCGGTTTTATGGGGAGCCTGCGTTTTCCATGAGGCGGTGAATACGGAATGCGGTCCGAGTTTAAAACTGCGCGGCAGGTTTTCAGGCAGAAGGGGAGCTTGGGGCAAACCGTCCGTTCCTTCCGCGGATATTTCAACCGCGCCGGACAGCTCGGAATCCGTTTCATTGTGCACAATGGCCTTTATCTCGCCTGTGTCGCCTTCGCGCATGAACCGCGGCATCTCCAGCCGGACCATTAAATCCTTTTTTGTCACCGCCTCTTCGGCTATGGCTCCTGTTTTGAGGTCGGCGGTTACGGCGTTCGCGGTTATTTTCCAGCTTGTGAGCCGTTCGGGGATTTTGAAGGAAAAACCGCCTTTGCCGTTAAGAATATTAAGGTGCGGCTGAAAAAATGCCGTTTCGGAAAAATCAGAACGGGGGGGCGCAATTGCCATGTCTTTTTTTTCGGCCGGATTGTTCACGGCTTGAGGCGCAGGAGCTGCCGACAAGGCTGTTGTCATAACGGCCATGTCTTCGGCTTGTGGACCTTTCGCCCTGCCCGAAAAAGAGGCGGATCCGAGCGCTGATTTTGTCGTCTCTATGCCGGCTGCCATCAGCCTCATGCCTCGTCCGCCGTAAGTTCCGCGTTCCATGGAATCAAAATATACCGGACGGCTTATGCGCAGTGAAGGCATTTCCAGCCGTCCGGCAGAGGGGGAGCGCAGTATTTCAAGCAGTCTCCGCAGAAGACCGGTTTTTACGGGTATTTGAGTAGAAGAAAAGGAAATGCCGGAAAACAGCGGCCTTGCTCCGGTGTGTCTTGGAGGATAGAGAGAATCGCCCCAAAATACATCGTCTTGCGAATAGTATTCAAGAGAACGGTCGAATATCCGCACAAGACCTTCGGCATTGACCGGTTTGCCGGAGCAGTCTTTGGCTGAAAGGCTCCACCGCGCTTTTTGTCCGGGCAGGAGTTTTTTATCGTATTTAAGGGACAGCGAGAGTCTTTTTTCTTTCCACGGCACGGCAATAAACGCCGCGCCGCTTTTTATCTGAAAATCGCCCGCGCAAAACCACTGCGCGGTAAATCCGCCCTTATGGTCGGCGGTGACCGGGATTTCAATCAGTTTTCTTCCGGGGCTGAGAGTTTGTTTCGACAGCAGGAATTCTCCGGCCCATATTTCAATATAAATGTTTCCGAGCGGTTTTGCCGGTCCCAGAAGAATTTTTGCCGTTTCTCCCTCAAAATAGGACTGCTTTTCGGGAAGGGTTACCTCCGGAGTCTCCTCCGGAACTGCGCCGTTTGCTCCTGCCGCAAGTATTACCACAGACTGGCTGTCTCCCTCCACTACAGCGTTGGAGGGCTTGCTTGCCGCTACGGCATCTGCCGATACGGTAAGACGGTAAACGCCTTTTTTTAGCCCTGTCAGTACGGCTTTTGCGGGTTTATCCGCTGAAAATAAAAGTTCGCCTGAGCGCAATCTTTTTCCGCATGTATTATCTGCAAATGCCTGCTCAAGGGAATAGGCGTCGGCTTGGACGTCAGCCGAAGATTTTTCAAGGAGGCAGACTTCATATTTCCCTTTTCCTGAGACAGGGGTTTCATTAAGGTTAAGCAGGCGCGCTGAAATATCGTAGGGCAGGTCTTCCCGCGCAAAATTCGCGGGCAGAGAGATATCAAAAAGGAAAGCGTTATTGCCGGCCGTGAAAGTTTCGTCAGCGGATATCGTTCTCCCTCCGGCATCCCTGCACATTATTTCAACGCGGAAACGGGAGAGGCTGTTTATGTTTTCGTTTTCGCCGGGCAGGGGGGTAAATTGAAATGAAAAAACGCCTTTTTCATCGGTTTTGGTTTCTCCCGAAGCCGTTTCTTTCATCCCTGAATCTATACGACGTTTCATCCACCAGTAGAACCACGGGATATATGTTTCCCTGTAGATTTTATAGGAAACCGCGGCTGAAGGCACGGGGCTTCCGAAATAATAAAGGGCTTTTCCCTCAATTTTCGCCGGCTTGCCGTAATGCAGAGAGGCTGTGTCCTTTTTTATCGTTATCTCAAATTCCGGCCGTTTGTATTCTTCTACGCGGACGGAACCATACCCTGTAAAATTATTGCTGAAGCCGGGCAGGGAGGCTGAGATGTTATACTGCCCGAGCAGTCCTTTGTCCGGAATCGTGAATTTAAAGGAAGCGCTTCCCATTTTGCCCGTCCGCAGTTCTTTCCGGAATATTTCCCCGCCGTTCGGGTCGGACACTACGGCGGTAACAGCGGATTCGGCGTAGACTCTGTATTCTCCGCCACTACTGCTCTGGCGGACAAGTCCCGCTGTTTTAATTACCGCGGTTATTTTTACCCGCATTTCATGGCCGGGCCTGTATATCGGCCTGTCTGTTTCAATAAACAGTTTTATCGGCGGCTGAACGGAAAAATTAAAAGCAGAAGGATATTGAAGATACGCATAGCTGTCCTTAAGGAGAGCTAGCGGATCAAGAGAATAATTCTCATGGCTTGGGTATATCAGCGAAACCTCGGCCGTTTCCGCCGATCGGCCGTCCGCGCCGGTGTAGCGCGATATTTTTTCCGGCTCGCCCCAGTTTTTTCTCTTAAAACCGTCGATGCGCGCGTCTTTTGCCGGAAGTCCGGTAAGCGCATTTACGGCATAAAGCCTGAATGCTTCTGTTTTCCGACCGGCTTTATGCGCGGAATTCACATTTGCCGTATAATTAAATGCGGGGAATTCGCCTTCACTGCCGGCGAGCCCCGCGCTGGCGATGAGAAACAATTCGGTGGCGTTTAGCATGGACGCATTCATGAGCGAGGAGCCCTGAACGAATTCATCGTCTCCGCTTGCGGCGGCTATGTAAAGCCCGGGTTTTACAGGAGGCATATCAAGAGTTTTTTCCGCGTATTGGTGGGGCGCGGAATAAGCTATTTCCGCTTCAAAACTGTAGTCCGGATTTCGTTTCATAACGGCTTCGATCGTTTTCTGATCCGCTCTGCGCAGGAAATCCCAGCTTTTGCGCTCGTAAGGCTCAGCTAAGCTTTCTAATTCTTCGGGGGAAGTTTTATAGAGCCTGAAATATATTTTCTGAAGGTTTCTGGCTTTGACGTTAAACGCCTTTTTCCCCGAGGGGGGACAGGTATGGGCGGTAAGTTCAAGGCGGGGTAATTCTATTCCGGTCCTTAGTCTGGAGCATTCTTTTGCGGCATAGCCCTCCACTACGGTGTTGGCGGGCAAGCCTGAAAAGCCGGCTTCAGTTTCCCGGCAGATTTCAACGGCCGCTTTATACTCGCCGCGCTGATTTAAAAGTTTCGCCGCTTCAAGACCCGCCTGCGCCGCCGCGGGCGATTTAAAGGCGTCCATGAGGTTTTTAAGGACGGCTGAAACTGAAATCACGGCTGAATGCCCGTCTTTGAAAGCGGAGACCGCTCCGGGGTATTGAAACGGCAGCATAAGCCGTTTTATCCGCCAAAGTTCCGACGAAAAATTGCGCAGTTTTTTGCCGGACGGGGGGGAATATTCAAAAATGGAGGCGGCCTTTACAGCCCTCGGCGCGTCCGGGTCAAATTTGCCCTGATAGTTTTCCGCTATAAATGTTATCGCGCGGGGTTTTTCCTCGTTGATGCCGTCTTGTCCGGCGGATGAAAGCAGATATTGAGTCCAGTTCATAACCGCAAAATCCCAGAGGGTCGTAACGGCTTTTGTGTCGGTATTTTTCAGTTCCAGAAAATAGCTTTGGTCTTGTATCGGAGTTTTTGCGAGAATATCGCGGATTTCCCACAGGCCGTCATAAGCGGAGCTTATTTTTTCATGCCGCCGGCTTTTGGTCAGGCCCTGCGGATCCTGAGTCCCTTCTTCAATATCTTCGGGGGACGCAAAGCCGTACTGCTGGAGATAATTTTCCCCGGTCTTTGCGCGCAGTATGAGAAATCTGGCTTTCCATACGGGGTCATCCGGCAGTTTAATATCAAAGGCCTTTTGTTCCGCCTCAAGCCTGCGGTCTAAAAGCGACAGGCATTCTATGGTTCTGTAGAGCGCCTTAAGCTTTGCTTCTCCCGAAGACGAGGCCGCTGTTTTTTCATATATCGGCAGAGCTTCATGGAAACGCTGTTTTTCAAAAAGTCCGTCCGCTTCGGACAGACCCGCCCCCGCGCCGGCTGAAATGCAGTCCGTCGGAAAAACCGCCAAAGCCGCAAATAAATTTAAAAAAAATATAATTTTTCCCATAGAGACTGTTTTTTTCTCCGGATGGTAATTTAGATTGATGCCGGCTGATAGCTTGCTGATACCGCGCGTGCGGGGTGTTATAATCCCGTAGACCGCTCCGGACGGGACGCCGTCTGGGCGGGGGATGGCTGGATGGATTTATGCGGATTGTCGGTCATATCAAGCAGATAAAGCGCCGCTTTTATATTAACATCCGCGGTGTATTTTATGGCGGAAGGGCCGGGATAAAACCCTCCCCCTGAAGATGATCTGGGGGTCAGCTCTATTGTGAACGAAAAAATTCCCTTTGCGTCATATGTCCAGTCGGTAAGATCTCCCGTCGCCACGTATAAATCGCTGGATTTCTCCGCCGTGTAGCCGGTAATGTCGGCCATTTTCTCGGCCATTGCGATAAAAGCCTTCCTGTCGTTCGCGTCGGGCACCTGTTCGTCGGATCCTCCCCAGGGATAAAGCACCAATTCGCTGTATGAGTGGTAGGAGATAAGGGTTTTCAGGTTTAATTTTGACTCAATGAAATTTTTTACCGCCTGCGATTCCGGCTCTGAAAAAGCGGAGGGCCCTCTGTAGGTGTCGCTCCATGTCGACCCCGAAGAACCCGCGCCTCCCCACTTGTAGCCGAAATTGCGGTTTAAGTCCACGCCAAGGCTTTTGTCGGGGTTGACGCGCATGTTTTTTCTGTGCCACTGGTACTCGTCTCCGGTAATATCGTATTCTCCGCCGTCGGGATTCATCATCGGTATTATGTAGATATCAAGAGTTTCAAGCAGTTTTTTTGTCTGCGGGCTTGTTTTGTTCGCCGCCAGCCATTCGGCCAGCAGGAGCGGAACCTCCGTGCTTAAGTGCTCGCGGGCGTGGCATTTGCCTATGAATACGGCTCCGGGCTTGCCGCTGGGCTGATTTCCTTTTTCGGTGGTATTGAGCCTCAGCGCCCAGATGTCGCGTCCTTCCCATGTTTTTCCTATCGAAAAAACCGACGCCATTTTAGCGTTCTCCGCTTCCAGTGTTTTAAGCGCGGCTAAGGTCTCGTCATAATTGTGATATGCCGAATCTTCGGAAGGGAAATTCAGCAGGCCCATGGAGCGGGAAAAATCCAAAAGGGTCGTTTTTGATCTTATTTTAAAACCTGATTTTTCAAGCAGGGCAAGCGCGTTTTCATGCGCTATGCCTGACACGGTCGAGGGGCCGATTTCTTCTATCGCCAGTCCGGCTTCGGCTATTTTTGTGCGCTGAGGACCTGTGCCCGCTTCAACTACCGCCCAGTACCGCGTGTTGTTTGAGAGCCCGCCACTACTGCTTTGGCGGGCCTGCCCGCCGTCGCGGTAGTGGCGGGCAAGCAGGTCTGTTTTCTGAACGCGGGGTATAGCGATGTCCATGTTTGTATCGCCGGTCAGCTGTGAAAGGGCAGTGGTTTTGTCGTCCCGGGCCGGGGCTGCGGAGGCGTTTACCGGAAATACTGCGGCGAACAAGAGTGATGCTGTAATAATCGGTGCTCGCATTTAATCCCTCCCTTAGGTAACCGCCTATGCGGATAAGCGGTCTCAGGCTAAGCTTATGCGGACGCGGATATAAGGGTAAGGCATAAACCCTGTTTTGTCAAGACCCAATTTGGGGACGGTAGATGGTAAACGGTAGAGGGTAGACGGGGAAAGAAAAGAGGAGAAAGGAGGCGGCAAGACGGCTGGCCTGCTGTAAGGCAAACTGTGAAACGGGGGGGGGCGACGGTAAGCGGGAGGGAAAAACGGAAAATGTTTTTATTTTTTTCTGTTCCGTCTACCGTCTCCCGTTTACCGTTTACCTTGTATATTATGTTTCTTAGTATACTTAGTTTCTGTCAA